>WRCT01000020.1 GCA_009783775.1 Clostridiales bacterium
GTCTTGAGCATTGACCCCTCGGCGATCCGTATCAACCCGGGCGCGTTCAACATCGACCCGGGCGCGTTCCAGATCGACTTGTCGGGTTTCGCGCTGGACCTGTCCAACATTGCCGACACGCCGATTGATCTGACCCAGTTCAAACTGCCGGACGTGGATCTGGGCGCGCTGATCTCCGCCGTCGCGGCCGAGGCCAGGATCTCGCCGCGCGAGGTCACGGACATTATGCGCAAGGTGCTGCGCGACTTTTTCGCCGAGCAGCAGGCGAGCGAGGAGCCGCTCAATGTGCAGCAGACGCTTTCGGATTTTTCGGCTTATCTGGCGCGGTCCGACGTGCAGGCGGGCATCACCGCTCAGTTTTCAAGCCTGATCGACCCGTCGGCCATTCAGGATCAAATCCTCAAGGCGCTGGGCAACTTTGTGCAGGCCGCGTTAAAACAGTACATGGCGCAGATGATGGAAAGCGTGCAGGCCGAGATCCAGGCGCAGATCCAGCTGGCCATGATGGGCGTGATGGCACAGATGCAGGAGTCCATGGCGGGCATCGCCGGTCCGCTGCAGCGCGCCATGCGCAACGCGATGGGCCAGCTGGCCACGCAATTGCAGAACATCGACGGCGCCAGGCTCGCGGAGGCGTTTCAGATCAATATGGGCGAGGAGGAGATCCTGGAGCTCATGACGACGATCATGAACCCGGGCGAGAACAGCTATGAGCGCAACCTGGCCATTTTAGGTTACGTGAGCCCCGACACGCCGTCCTCGATCAATATCTATCCGCGCAGCTTTGAGGCCAAGCAGGAAGTGATAAACGTGCTCAACCGCTACAACGAGCGCATGGAGGAAGAAGGCGCAGAGGACAAGGTGGTGCGCTATACGGATTTTGTCGGGGTCTTAATGTCCTCCGTCACCGAAATTGTCGGGTTCGTCAGCGCCGGTCTCATCGCGTTTGTCGCCATCTCGCTTATTGTTTCCTCGATTATGATCGGTGTGATCACGCTCATCTCCGTGCTGGAACGCAAGAAGGAGATCGGCATTTTGCGCGCCATCGGCGCGAGCAAGCAGAACATCCGTCTGGTGTTCAACGCGGAGACGCTGATCATCGGCTTTGTCGCGGGGCTGCTGGGCGTTGTGGTCTCATCCTTCATCTGCATCGTCGGCAGCGCCATTGTCTACAACCGGTTTGGTTTTGCAAACATCGCGCAGCTGCCGGTCAACGCGGCCGTGATCCTCGTGGGCGTCAGTATGTTTCTGACCTTTATCGCGGGCCTCTTCCCCGCCTCCGCCGCCGCGCGCAAGGATCCGGTGGTAGCACTGCGATCGGAGTAACCGCTCACGCGGGGGATATTTTAACCGCAAATGGGGCCCACTGATTAAATCGTGAGGTGGAATAGTCGGCCTGCCAAAAACTCCTATGTTAGGACCATTCTGATAGCCAATCTACCCGGCGAACGATTTAATCAGGGGTTCCAATGACGCGAATGAGCGCGAATACCGCTCACGCGGGGATAAAAAAACCCGCCCGCAGGCGCTTTCGTGCCCTTTCGTGCCTTTCGTGGCAAAAAAAGAACCCGCCCGCAGGCGGATTTGCGTCCATTCGCGTTATTCGCGGTAGAAAAAGAAAACCCGCGTGAGCCCCCCCGCCGCTCGCGTAGGGGCGATTATCAATCGCCCGCTGTTAAAATTAAATATTAAAGAAAACAACTCCCCCTTTCGTGGCAAATCATGAAAAAATCCTGTAAAGATTTTTTCATTTTTTTCTTCACAAATTCCTTGCAATTGAAAAAACATTGTGATATACTCAACCAATCTAATGCTGCCATGATAGGGGCAGCATAAAACAATTGTCATTCTATGGAGAAAAACAGCCATTCTATGACGAGGAAATTACAAATGGTATACAAAATACAAGGAGGAATCAAAAGAATGAAGAAAACCCTATCTCTCATCATTGCCTTGGCAATGATACTGGCGATGATTCCCGCGCTTGCAACAAGTGCGGCAACGACGCCTGTTACTCTTGCCCGATTTGGAAATGACGGCACTGAAACAGTTGACGCCCCGGTGCCCGGCTTATATGCTTGGCGTTCGGGATCAGCGGGAACACCATTGCCAGCGGCGACCTATGTAGGAACCGGCAGTGGCAGCTCTGGCTACAGAATTTCGGTCACGCCTTTCTTGGGCAGCACCAACTTCAACGCCACCACGAACAAGAACTATGTCTTTTTCACAATTGACACGACGGACTGTGAAGACTTGGTGTTCAGCGGGGTCTTCTCTAAGAACAACGCGAACGCAATCGGTTTGTTCGATGTGGAATACACGCTTGGCGCTATCAGCACTTCCGGGCATGATAGTTCAAAGTCATGGACGAAGTTTGGAGAGTTTGACATCACTGCTACTGCCCAAGTTGGCAACGGCTTGGCAAATGGCAAAAGCGTTAGCATTAACTTGCCGACAGCTTGCGAGGATGAGGCGATTGTTTCAATCCGTATCGTCCAGCAGGCAGCTAATGGTACTACGGGTCTTGGTGGCACGCTTAACATCTTTGAGATGGAAGTAACCGGCGAGAAGGACGATGGCCTTGGCGGCGGCGGCGACGAAGTGTACAACATCTTCATCTACACTTGGTCGGGTGCCGACGATCCCAAGATCAAGGACCTGATTGAAGACGATTATGTGGATGTGACGTTTGTACCCGTTGGCGTCGAAGGCTGGATGGTTGGCACCATCACGAACGGTACCCCGAAGATGGATCTGCAGTTGGTCGATATTGACCAAAACACCTCCAGGACGATTTTCGGCGGCTCGTTCACGCTCACGCCGGAGTATCCGAACGTATACCTCCACGCCGGCAGCTATGCCACCCTTTATGCCAAGGATGAAGGTTGCGAAAAAGTTACTTTCACTGCGTTGTCCTATGATGATCAGCCCATCGAAGTTAACGTCTTCGGCGTTGACATCTTTGCGCTTGACATGATTGATGACGGCATAGGCTGTTTCCCGGCTGACTTGGTGCCCTTTGGCAGTACGAACACAAATCCGGCCGAGGCGTTCTACCAGGGAACCTTTGAAGTTGGTGAACTTGACGGCAGCGATAATCTTTTCAAGATGATTCGCAATGGGAGCTATTTCCCGGGTGGCTCGGACAATGGCGCACCGCTGACGGTCTCCGGTCACACCGGCTCTTCGGTAGCCGATGACAGCGTCAATGTGACACCTACCTGTCAGGTTGCCGGTTGGGTAGGCGCGACGAAGTGGAGCTGTTGCGACAAACCCATCAATCCCGGTTCGGCGGGCACAATTGTCGGCCACGCCTATGGCGGATGGACAGTGACAACGGCCCCGACCTGCACTGTCGCCGGTGTTGAGACGGGCACCTGCACGACTTGTGACTCCAGCCCTGCCACAACCACGCGTGCCACCGACCCGGTGTACGCCGTGAACAACCATAAGGATGGCTCCGGCACAGCCTACGGCGAGATCGAAGGCGAAGACGCCGACGAGGGCTGGATGGTCTGCGACGGCTGTTTCGCACGGCTGTATGAGATTGCCTCCGCTGGGGTGACTTTCGAGCTGGTCAACGCTTCCAATCCGTTGGTGCTGGGCGATCAAGTTATCATCGTCGGCGCTTCTGCCAGCAATGCTGCTTGGCGCGCAATGTGCGCAGATCAAGCTGCCAACAACCGCGGAGCGATTGCCATTCCGGAACCGCCCGCCAGCACTGCGGCTACCGCTACGATTACTATCCCGACCGATGATCTTGAGATCTTTACTGTGGGCCAGGGCGTAACCAACACCAGTGCATACACTTTCAAAAGCACGGTCGGCGCCTATGCGTCAGGCAATACGAATGCGGATGGTTATCTCTTTGCCATATCTGCACAAAACTACGTCAGAACGCAGCAGACTCTGACCGCTGATGGTGAGTGGGTTGTCTCGTTCTCAGGCAACGCGGCAGTTCTAACATCCAATGCCGCAACGGGCAACCGTATCCTGCGCTACAATTCCGCTGGTGGTACGCATTCAGTCGGGCTATTTGCCGCCTATGCCTCTGGCCAGCAAGCAATCTACCTCTACAAGATCCCGGCTATCGCCTGCGCGCATACGCAAGGCTTCATCGAGGAGTTTGACGGTGTTGTCGCGACCTACTGCAATGAAGAGAACGTTGCGCCCGGCTTAAGATGCCCCGACTGTAAAGAGGTAGACACCTATCCGAATCCGCTGGGCTCCTATGGCGCGACGCACGGCTCCGATGTGACGGACCCCTCTGTTCCCGCCATCGCCGGCACCTGCATGGCCAACGATGTTGCGGCTGGCACAATGTGCGAGTTCTGCGAAGGGAACAAGAAGGGCGGCGCAGCCGGTTCAACGGATCCCGACAACCACGTGAACCAGGCGACCGGCATAGCCTATACCACCACCTTGGTAGACGATGTAGAAGCGGAAGTTGGCAAGGCCGGTTACACCGGTGACTTAATCTGCGACGGATGCGGCGAAATCGTTGAAGAAGGCGAGATCATCCCCGCGCTTGACCCGCCCGGTGCATTGATTGCCTCCGAGAGCGTCAAGATGAGCGCCAACTGGGCAGGCTTTACGTGCCCCGAGTGCGGCTTCAACGGAACGGCGCCTGTGTATTGCCCGGAATGTGATGAAGAAGTGCATGACTTCCCGGTCGCGAACCATATGCGTTTCCAGGCCACGATCTCTTGGGACGCGCTGTTTGACGCGATTGACGAAGGCGATGATTTCGAGTACGGCTTCTTCACCAAAGCGTTGAGCGGGTGGGCCGGCGACGGCTCGGACAATCAGTTTGTCTGCTCGCGTAAGAACGGCGAGGCAAATGTCAGCATCGTTGTTTGGGCGGGCGCCTATTCTGCGGCTGCCGACGGTCTCGATCTTGCGGCGGCGCTGGGCGGCCAGGATATCCCCGTATTCCTGAGCGATGCGGCTGGATTCACCTTCGCTCTCTATGGAATGAATGTGAGCGCAAGTAACGTGGGAACATCCATTGCGTTCATGCCTTATGTGAAGATCAACGACGATTGGTTCTTTGGTCAGGCGAAGTCCAACAGCATTGCGGGCGCCAGAGCCGGAACCGCATCTGCGAACGTAGACTAATAACGAAAGGAAGGAGAAACATTATGTTGAAGTATGAAACACCTGTAGCAGAAGTAATCACCTTCCGTTTGGAAGACGTGCTGACCGCGTCGCCCGACCACGGCCACGGTGACGATGGATTCGGCGGAGACGATGACGGCATCAAAGAAGAAGACGGCGACGGGATGTACTCTGTCATCAAACTGTTGAGCAGATAACTTCTGAGCACACAACCCAAATCCCCCGCTCACGCGGGGGATTTTTGTGTGCAGATTCCGTAGGGGCGTACATTGCGCGTCCGCCAACCAACGCACCGTAGGGGCGAACTGTGGTCGTCCGTCGATTCCAGATCGCTCACGCGGGAACTATAAACCACGAATGACACGAATAAACGCGAATACGCCTGTGGACGGGGATTTCTTTCTACCGCGAATGACACGAAAAGGCACGAATATTATTCCCTAGTTTGCCATACGGTTGACTTGTACCTTGGGATATGTGCCGAAGTTGACCAGCAAGCCCAGCTCCATTGAGGATGCTTTGAGATAATTCAGCAATTGCGCTTGGTGCTCGGGCGCAAGTTCTTTCACTGCCTTTAATACAACGATTATTTTACCGTAGCAAATCAAGTCGGGCACATATCTCTGTGTCAGCGGTTCGCCCTTATAATGAAGTATCAGTTCCTTTTGTGATTCAAAGGGAATCTGACGCTTGCTTAACTCCCGCTCAAGGCATTCTTGATAGACAGCTTCCAGGAACCCCGGCCCCATTTCTTTATGCACATCAATAATAGCGCCTTGGATTCGGTAGCACTCGTCCTTGAACAGTATTCCTTCATCATTCATATCGTTGCCATCTTCTTTTTGCATATTATCACACAAATATATCTATTCGTGCCATTCGTGTCATTCGTGGTTGAAGAGATCCCCGCCGCAGCGATTTCGTGTCCTTTCGTGTGTTTCGCGGTTAAGAATAACCCGCGTGAGCGCTCTGGAATCCGGAATCTGGGATCTGGAATCTGTTTCGCGAATCGCGAAACTCCCCATTGCGCTTTATATATTTTTATGTTAAATTTACAATATAGATTGCGGGTCAGTCCACCCCACCAAGTCCCGGGGTCCCCGACAAATCAAAGATTTGTTGGGGTGGGTTGCGGACTTGGCGGGGACCCCGGGCCCGCAATGGGGCCCACTGATTAAATCGTGAGGTGGAATAGCTGGCCTGACAAAAGCTCCTAAGTTGGGGCCATTCTGATAGCCAATCTACTCAGCGAACGATTTAATCAGTGGTTCCAATGACGATTAGTGGACAGGGCTGATAAAGAACCGGGGATAGGCGCACATCAAATGCAGGGAGGGTTAATGACATGGCACAGGCGAGAATCTTACCGAAAAAACTGCTGGGGGCCGCGCTGATACTCGCGGTGCTGCTGACCGCGTTTTTCCTGCTCGGCGGGGCGACGGCCTTTGCCGCGACGGACAGCGACACCGTGCTGATTGACGGCACGCCAATCACGACGGCCAACGCCAATATCCTGCGCATCACCGGCGACGGCGCCGGAGGTTATACCGCGACCGCCAACGGGGGCACGGCAAGCCTGCCCTTCGTCTTTACATATGGCGGCGACATGGTCACCGTCACCGTCACCGGCAATTTTGCGCAGGTAAGATGGGACGGCAGTAACCGGGGCCCATTGATCGACTTATACTACGCCGGCGCCACCGACCTGGTGTTTTTGGTAAACACTATCTCCGCCTCCTCCCTCGTGATCCAGCCGGACGGCAATGTCTTTCTGTTCAACAAGGCAGGCGGGGGATTCTTCTACGCAAGCGTTTCGGGCGGCGCGTCCGCCGAATGGCGGAACGACGGCCTGCTCTGTATCTCAACCAGGGATCAAATCCACGCCTATGCCGCCGCCTCCGGCGGCAGCGCCGCCTGGTCGAACACCGGCACGCTTGAGATGACATCAGCCACGCACGAGATCCATGCCTACGCCTTCGGCAACAACGCCGCAGACTGGTCAAACGACGGGATAATCTCTATGGCGGCCGGCCTATACATCCACACCTACGCGTACACGTCCTCGGGCGGCGCCGCCTGGCGAAACAACGGTGCGCTCAAGATGACGGCGAGCACGGACATCGACACCTATGCCCACTCCGCCAACGGAACTGCCGCCTGGCAAAACGGCGGCGCTGCCGAACTGACCGCAACCTTCGGCACCATCAACGCCTATGCCCGCGTCAACGGCGGGACCGGCGCCGGAACCTGGGCAAACACGGGTACAGTCAAATTGCAAAGCAAAAGTAACATCAGCGCCTACGCCTTCGCCGTGAGCGCCGACAGCGCCTGGTCCAACAGCGGTACAGGCACGGCCGCTATGACGGCGACCAACGGCTTTGTTAACGTGTTCGCCACTGTTTCCGGCGGCAGCGGCAACAGCGCTTGGACAAACGAAGGAACGCTCACCGTGACGGCAGGGACGACCATAGGCAGCGCAGCAGGCGCTGTCTCGGGCAGTGCCACATGGAAAAACGTCAATGCGCTCAAGATGACGGCGGGCATGGGCATCGAAAACTACGCCCTCTCCAGCAACGGAGCTGCCATCTGGCAAAACGGCGGCGCGGCCGAACTGACCGCAACGGGTGGCGGTATCGACGCCTATGCCCGCGTCGGCACCGGCGCCGGCGCCGGAACCTGGGCAAACACGGGTACAGTCAATTTGCAAAGCAAAAGCGACATCAGCGCCTACGCCTTTGCCCGAAACGCCGACAGTTCCTGGTCCAACAGCGGCACGGGCACGGCCGTTATGACGGCGACCGACGGCTACGTTAATGCGTACGCCTATGCCGCAATCGGAAACGGCAACAACAACTGGAAAAACGACGGAACGCTTACCATAACGGCAGGCGCAAACATAGACTGCGGTGTGTCGCAGCACATTTCGGCGATGACGGGCACCGGCTCCTGGGCAAACACCGGGACACTTGCCCTCACGGCGGACGCATCCATAACCTGCGATGTCTATGCGGCGGGCGATGTTGACTGGAAAAACACCGGCGAGATCACGCTCAAGTCAACCGCTTCCTATGTTCGGGCGGGTATCGAGTCCTGGCGCGTCAACGCAAGCTGGACCAACAGCGGCGCCGTCACCATGGAAGCCGCAACCTTTATAGAGTGTCGGGCATACACCGATAACCACAGCGCCGCCCGCTGGACCAACAGCGGCAGCCTCAATTTGAAGGCGGGAACACTCATCAACGCCCAAGCGTGGGGCGGCGACGGCAGCGGCGACTGGAACAACACTACGACCGGCACAGTCACTATGATCGCAAACGGCGGTTACCTCGAAACCGGCAGTTTTGGAGGCATGGGAGACGGCAAGTGGACCAACGACGGCACGCTTACTCTGGAGGCAAGTAAGCAGGTGTATACCTCGGCATACGCATACGGCAGCGATGCCGTATGGAAAAACACAGGGACTCTTGCGATTTTGGCAGGCGAAAAAATCGAAAGTATGGCTTGGGGAGACTTGAGCAACAATGCCACCTGGATCAATACCGGCACGCTCACCGCCGAGGCGGGGGCGGGCATCGACAGCTATGCGCAAGCTGCCGGCGGGCAAGCCTCCTGGTCAAACGAAGGCACGGCCGAGCTGGAGGCAAAGTCAGTCGGCGCGACTGCCGGAAGCATTTCTGTGCGCGCGTTGGCCGTGGGCGGCGACGCCGATTGGACAAACAGCGGGCAGCTTGTCTTAAAGACGAGCCAAAGTATGCTCTGCGGCACCGACCTCACCTGTTTTTCAACCGCCGGCGGCAACGCGGTCTGGGTCAACGAGGGCGGTATAGAGGTGGAGGCCTACCAAATCGTTGCTTATGTCATCGCCGTCAGCGGCGACAGCGACTGGATCAACAACGGGCAAATCGCCATGCAGGCAACCTACTATATCAACTGCTACGCAAGCACGCCCACAGGTATTGCCGCCTTGAAAAACACGGGCGAGATCCAGATGACGGCGGGCACTTCCCTCAGCTTGTATGCCTTCACCGCTGCGGAATCCTGCCGCTGGGAAAACGAAGGCGAAATGAAACTGGTGTCCCCCATGTGGATCGGTATTTACGCAGGGACGGGCGCGTGGTCAAACGAGGGCGACCTGGTTCTCAACTCCAACGGCGAGGCGCAGATCGGCGGCCTCCTGGGTTCGGAAAACCGTGGGCAAATCCACGTGCAGGGCGCCACGCAACTCGCGCTGCCCAACAGCGCGGCGCAACTGATCAGCTACGGCCCCATTTACTTTGACAAGGACACCAAGTTCGGTTATCATTCGTCCGGCGCCTTTGTGGAGTCCACCGACATACCCTATTACGCCGCCATAATCAACGCGCGCGGCTTTATTCGGGACCGTGAGGTTTACAAAGTCATTCTGCCCACGCTCGCCGGGACCGATCTGGCACGCAGGGCCGTGTGGGACTTGAAAGAATATCAGGGTATCACCAACTGGCTGACCTTGGGGCACGGCAGGGTCTATAAAGAGGAATCGGTGCCGAACACCATGCCCCCGCAGGGAAAACCGGGCACGCGCATTGAGGTTGACGGCAAAAACTACTGGGAAGTGCAGGCCGGCGTGACCTCATTTACCAAGCAGGACATCAAAGACGCGTTCGGGAGCTTGCTTGCCGATACCGCAGTCTATATCCCCGCAGGCAATGACGATCTCTACCTGCCGAACAGCGGGGCCCTGCTCTGCTCCGTCTACTCCCTGCGCGGCTACGGTCCGATGGGAGAGGGAGACGTCCCGCCGGTTGATCCAAGCATCGTTCTCACAAAAGAAAACGTCGGCATTCTGACGCTTACCGGCGACCACAGCTGGTATCGCGGTGTGTTCAATCTATCGGAGGACACGGTCATTGTGGACGAGACCGGCGCGCTCTTCGGCGGCAATGTGAATCTGTACGAGGGCACGATCCTCGAATGGCATGGCGGCGTGAAGGACGAATACAACAAGCCCCGTATCAACATGACGGAGGCCACGCTGGATCTCAGGCTGGTCAATCGGGGCGGCGCAAATGACGTCTTCACTTTCTGCGGCGTCATTGTCGGCGACCCGCACAGCACGGCTATCGTTTCGGAGGGAACGGTCTACATCAAGGGCGACTGCAGCGGCTTTGCGGGAGACGCATTTGTCACCTCAGGCACAGAGTTTATCGTGCGGCAAAAAACGGGCGTCTACGAAGGCAAAATGTTCGGCGGGAAAATTTATGTCGCCGACGCGCTCGGTGAGCCCGGCCAGGCAATCATAAAATCCAACAGCGGACTGGGGTCCGTGACGATCGCGCAAGGCACGGTCACCATTGAACAAGACGCGGCCGACGCCGACAATCCGGTTTTGACCGATACGCCCATTGATGGGCTGACGGTCGGTGAAGACGCGAAGGTGATCTTGAAATACGTCGATACCAAGCTGACCGACACCTCAGTCCAAGGCGAGCTGGAAGTGGCCGAGGGCGAGCGCGTCACCTTCGACAACCTTCTTTTGGACGGCGTCCTGCGGCTCACCGGCGACGATCTGGCGGGGGTTTTCTTCGACGGAATGTTCGGAATCGGCGGTAGTATTCTCGGCAAAGCCGGAAAACTCTATGCGCTCGACGCCTCCGCCACGAATGTAACCATCTTCGCGGGCAAAACCGTTTCGCTGCAAAATGTCAGCCTGACCACAGAGTATTTCAGTTTTTCCTTCACCACCGACCCGATCATCAGCGGCGACGGCGCGTGCCTGATCCTGACGGACGAGGAGGCTTTCCTGCCCTCCATGACGCTGGTCAATGTGCCGGCGGATAAGGCAGGGCTTTCGGCGGCGGGCGCGTTTATTCCAAACGCACAGGTCACGTTCACGGGCGGAAAGTTCGGGCTGAAGGGCGACTTCAGTTTCTCCGGCGCGAACACCAAGGTCATGTTGAACGGCACAACGGCGGACTTTGACGGCAGCGTGGACTTCACGGGCGGCAAGCTCTATCTCATGGGCGCGGGCGCGGGCGGTTCAGGCAGCTCCTTTGTCAACACGACCGTCCAGGGCGACAGCGCCGGCCCGCTCGCGGGCGACTATGACGCAGAAGGCAAACGCACGCCCTTTGAGGCGGACGTCACCGGCCTTGCGTTTGCCGGCCCGAAACTGATCGCCGATGTGGGCGGTTTGCGCGATCTCACCAGGCCCAAGGGCGTGGTGGACTTCTTCGTCAGCTGGGACAACGGCAAGACCTGGTCGAAAATCGGCTCGGCTCCGGTGGACCGCGTGACGATCGAATCGCTGACGGGCACGGCCGAGATCGAATGGGCCCTGCCGCCGCTGGAAGGTTATATCCTGCGCGCGGTCTATGTCCCCGCAAAGGGCGACAACTATATCGCGGGCGAGGAAGCGGGCATTGATACCTGGGTAGATGTCACGGGTGTGACGCTGAACAAGAACGCATTGCCTCTGGAGGCGGGCGCGAGCGAAACCTTGATCCCCACGGTCGCACCGGCCGACGCGACCGTCAAGGGCGTGACCTGGACCAGCAGCGACGAGACCGTCGCCACGGTGGACGCAAGCGGCAAAGTGACCGCGCTCAAAGCGGGCACGGCCACCATCACGGTCAAAACCGACGAGGGCGGTTTCACCGCGACCTGTCTGGTAACGGTCAAGGTAAGCGTCACGGGTGTGACGCTGAACAAGTCCGCGCTGCCCCTGGAGGCGGGCGCGAGCGAAACCTTGATCCCCACGGTCGCACCGGCCAACGCGACCAATAAAGGCGTGACCTGGACCAGCAGCGACGAGACCGTCGCCACGGTGGACGCAAGCGGCAAAGTGACCGCGCTAAAAGCGGGCACGGCCTCCATCACCGTCAAAACCGACGAGGGCGGGTTCACCGCGACCTGTCTGGTAACGGTCAAGGTAAGCGTCACGGGCGTGGAACTAGACAAGACAGAGCTCCTCTTAAAACCGGACGAGACCGAAGAACTGACCGCCACGATCAGACCGGTCAACGCGATAAACCAAAACGTGACCTGGTCCAGCAGTGACGAAGAGATTGTCACGGTGGACCAAAACGGCAAGGTGACGGCCCTGGCTGCGGGCACGGCGACCGTCACGGTCACGACCGCCGACGGCAACTTAACCGCGACCTGCGAAGTCGTGGTTCTGTCCGACACCAAGACGGGGGAGGGCAGCGGCATCGTTTTCTGGTTCATGCTGCTGGGGCTTTCGACGCTTGCTTTCTGCGCCACCCTTGTTTGGCGCAGAAAGAATGTACAATGTACAAATTACAATGTACAATGAAGGAAGAAAACCTTACAGGTTTTCCTTGATCTCATCACGTCATTGCGGACTTGATCCGCAATCTCATCTCATATAATCAAAGACGGGGCGCTATGCGCCCCGTTTCCTCAATTGTAGTTTGCACATTGTACATTGTACATTTCAGCGCAGGTTCGCTACGCGAACTTGCGCTGAAACCACTTCACCGTCTCAATAATCGGAATAATGGCCACGGCCAGCCCCAGCGACACGGCAAGCTCGCGCAGCGTCAGCGGCGCCAGGGAGAACATAGTCGCCAGCGCGGGCACATAGATCACCGTCAGCGTCAGCAGCAACCCGAGCGTCACCGCCAGCCACAGCACCTTGTTTTGCGTCTTTAACCCAAAGATACTTTGCTTTAACGCGCGCATGGTAAACGCCTGGAAAATCTCGCACATATTCAGGGTCAAAAACGCGGCGGTCGTCGCCACGATATGCCCGTGCCAAATGTCGACGATATGATAGGCGGCAAAGGTCAGCAGGGCGATTACAATGCCCTGATAGATAATGCCGACCCCAACGCCGTCGGCGAAGATACTCTCATTTTTGCCCACAGGCGGCCGGTCCATAATATTCGGCTGCGCGTGCTCCATACCCAGCGCGATGGCGGGCAGGCTGTCCGTGATCAGATTGATAAACAGCAGGTGCACGGGCTTGAACAGCACAAAGCCCAGCAGCGTCGCCGCGAACACCAGCAGCACCTCGCTGAGGTTGGTGGAGAGCAAAAACTGCAAGGTCTTTTTGATGTTGTCATAGATCCGGCGGCCCTCCTCCACGGCCGCGACAATGGTGGCGAAGTTGTCGTCCGCCAGCACCATATCCGCCACGTTCTTGGTCACGTCCGTGCCCGTAATGCCCATGCCGATCCCGATATCGCCGGACTTGATCGCAGGCGCGTCGTTCACGCCGTCTCCCGTCATGGCCGTCACATAACCCTTGGCCTTCCACGCGTTGACGATGCGCACCTTGTGCTCCGGCTGCACGCGCGCGTAGACAAAGATGTGCTCGATCCGATCGGCAAACGCCTCATCGGTCAGCGTGTCCAGCTCCCTGCCCGTGACCGCCTGGTCCGCGCTTTGGATAATGCCCAACTCCTTGGCGATCGCCGCCGCCGTCTCCTTGTGGTCGCCGGTGATCATCACGACCGTGACGCCCGCGCTTTTGCACTCGTCCACCGCGGCCTTCACCTCGGGCCGCACCGGGTCCATCATGGCCTCCAGCCCGATAAAGGTCAGGCCGCACTCCAGCGCGGAGGGTTCACAGTCCGCAGGAACCGCGTCAAGATTTTTATACGCACCAGCCAGCACCCGCAGCGCGCGGTCGGCATACGCCTTGTTTTGGTCCAAAATCAATTGCGTAATCTCGGGCGTGATTGCCACAACCTGTCCGTCGATCAACGCGCGCGTGCAGACCCGCAGCACCTCGTCGGGCGCGCCTTTGGTGTATTGCGCGATACCGTCCGGCCCCTTGTGAACCGTGCTCATCATCTTGCGCGAACTGTCAAACGGCGCCTCGCCCACGCGCGGGTTTTCGCGTTCTAAAATATTTTTATCCAGCCCCTGCGTAACCGCGAAAGCCACCAGCGCGTTTTCGGTGGGATCGCCCTCCACGCCGCCGTCGGGCAGCAGACGCGAATCACAGCACAGCGCCATCGCCTTGGCCAGCAGTTGTGTATCTCCCCAGCGCTCCACGACCGTCATCTTGTTCTGCGTCAGTGTGCCGGTCTTGTCCGAGCAGATGATCTGCGCGCAGCCAAGGGTCTCCACAGCGGTCAGGCGGCGAATGATCGCGTGGCGCTTGGCCATCTTTGTCACGCCGATGGACAGCACAATGGTCACCACGGCGACCAGCCCCTCGGGTATCGCCGCCACGGCCAGCGAAATCGCCAGCATAAAGCTGCTCAAAACCTCATCGACGCTGAGCCGCCCGTCGTTGAGCAGCTGCACGGCGAAAATCACGGCGCAAATGCCCAGCACGCCCCAGGTCAAAACTTTGCTCAGCTGCGCCAAACGCTTTTGCAGCGGCGTCTCGCCCTCCTGTGTGCTTTGGATAATGCCCGCGATCTTGCCCATTTCAGTCGCCATGCCGGTTGCTGCCACCACGCCCTCGCCCCGCCCGTACGCGACGGTCGAGCCCATATAGGCCATATTTTTGCGATCGCCCAGCGTGATCTTACCGCCTTCATCGCCCGCCAGCACGGCCACGGTCTTGGTCACAGGCACCGATTCGCCCGTCAAAGCGGCCTCCTCCACACGCAGGCTGACACAGCTGATCAGGCGCAAATCGGCGGGCACAGCGTCTCCCGCCTCCAACAGCACGATGTCCCCAACCACCAGTTCGGCCGCGGGAATCTGTGAAACGATCCCCCCGCGCCGCACCTTGGCCGTGGCCGCGCTCATCTCCTGCAATGCCTCGATCGCCTTCTCCGCCTTGCTCTCCTGCACCACACCCAGCACGCTGTTGATGATGACCACGGCGAGAATAATGCCCGCCTCGGCATACTCGCCCAGACCGCCGCCGTTGATGATAGAAAGCACAATGGAAACGGCCGCCGCGCCCAGCAAAATCAGGATCATCGGGTTGATGATCTGCTCGGCAAACCGCGCCAGAAGACTCTTCGTCTTTGGCTTGTCCAGCTCATTCCTGCCGTTTCGCGCCAGACGCTTTAACGATTCATCGCGTGAAAGTCCTGCCTCGCTTGTCCCAAGCTCTTGTAACGTTTCCTCTACACTATTCAAGTAATAATCCATAATCCTACCCCTTGTAGTTTGTAATCGGCGGGCGATTGATAATCGCCCCTACGCGCACGACCAATGGTCGCCCCTACGGCAAACACTTGGCGAACGCCGTCGGCAGCCCCTGCGTGCCATCATACCACAGCCCGACGGGCGGCGTAAAGGGGGAAACTTCCAGGCAAACCACCCGCATTTCCCACTCGATATGCGTAAAGATATGTGTGCAGGAGTAAACGGCCAGTTCCCCGACCGGCCGCGCGCCGAAAGCGGTCAGCCAGGCCGCGATCTCCTCCTGCGTCAGAAAACCAACGGTATGCGGCAACTGGTACAGCGAGGCCAGCAAGCCGGTCTTCGGCCGCTTTTGCACCACAAAGCTGCCCTCGTTTTGCAAAACAAAGACCGTATAACGCTCCTTTTTCCTTGGTTTTTTCTTGGTTCGAACCGGCAGCTGTTCCACGGTTCCGGCCGCAAAGGCTTTGCAAAACGCCCGCACGGGGCAGCTCTCACAGCGCGGCGCGCCAATCGGCAGGCAAACTACCGCGCCCAACTCCATCAAAGCCTGGTTAAAGTCACCCGCTCGCTGTGGCATGATTTCCGCCAGCTCCCGCGTTACCCTCGCCTTCACAGCAGTTTGCGTAATATCGTCAAAACAATTCCGCAGCCGCGCCCAAACCCGCAGCACATTGCCGTCCACGGCGGGCACGGTTTGGCCGAACGCAATGGACGCGATCGCGCCGGCGGTATAGGGCCCTACGCCGGGCAGGGCCAGCAGCCCCTCATAGGTGTTTGGGAACGCCCCGCCAAGCTCCGTCTCGATTTTCACGGCGGCCCGCTGCAAGTTTCGCGCGCGCGAATAATAACCCAAACCCTGCCACAGCCGCAGCAGCGCGTCCTCGTCAACCCGCGCCAAATCACCCACGGTGGGCAGTGCGGCCAAAAACCGTTCATAGTAGGGAATCACGGCGGTCGTCCGCGTCTGCTGGAGCATGATCTCCGACAGCCAAATGGCGTAGGGGTCCCGCGTCTCCCGCCAGGGAAAGTCCCGTTTATTCGCTTGATACCAAGCCACCAGGGGCTTTGCAAAATTCATGGTTCCATTATAGCATAACTGTGATATAATGCAGAATATGAATACGACAAAGATCACAAATACCGTATCCGAAGCGGTGCAAACCCTTTTTGAAATAGCAAAACCCCAACCGGGCCAGCTGCTGGTCTTGGGCTGTTCCACCAGCGAGATCCAGGGCTGCCGAATCGGCTCGCAGTCCTCGCAGGAGATCGCGCGCGCCGTTTTGGCAGGGCTGCTGCCGGCGGCGGGGGAGGCGGGGGTTTATCTCGCCGTGCAGGGCTGCGAGCACATCAACCGCGCGCTCTGTCTCAGCCGTGAATGCGCGCAAGCCTACGGCCTGCGTGAGGTTTGGGTGCGTCCCTGGCTGCGGGCGGGCGGCGCCTGCGTCACCGAGGCATTGGAACAACTGCCCGACGCGGTGATGGTCGAGGACCTGGGCGCCCGGGCCGTGCTGGGCTTGGACATCGGCGGCACGATGATCGGTATGCATATGCGTCCCGTGGCCGTGCCGGTCAAGGCGGGTCCGCGCGCCGTGGGAGAGGCCGCGCTGACGCTGGCCTATGCGCGCCCGAAGTACATCGGCGGCCCCCGCGCGCAGTATGCCGAGGAACAATTTGTGCACTGACGGCAATCCGTCATTGGTTGTCGAACCCACCGGTGGAGCCGGTGAGAATAGAGTAAGCAGTAGCGAAGGGGATACCATAAAGCCTCCAATGTTGTACACTGTAGATGGTGTCGCAAGCCAAAAACAAAACAA
>WRCT01000021.1 GCA_009783775.1 Clostridiales bacterium
CTTCTTTCGGCGGGCGCGAAGTTTCTCACGCTGTGGCTGACGGTGACATACTTGCTGCTCCCCCTTCTCGCCTTGCCCGAACCGCAGGCGGCGACCCTGTCCTTTATGTTCTCCTGGCCGCAGTTGGTCACCGCAAGCATTGGCGGCACGATCGCCCTCGCGGTCACGCCGCTGCTTTGGCGGGCATTAAAAACAGCAACTGCATGAACTGCGGCGCGTTCTTGTCAAATTCTTGATTTGGTGATATAGTCTCTCCGAAGGAGTGATCGCTATGGAAAAAAATATGCCGCAGCCGGTTGAGGGCACGCTTCGAAAGTTTGCCCTGCGCATTCCCCCCATCATTCTGCAATGCAGCGGGATCCTGGTCTTCGGGAAACGAATCAAGTCGCTGGTGTTCTCTACGGATTTATCTATCATACGCACCTGCAACGCGGACGCGATTATGGCCGTCTATCCCTTTACACCCCAGTCCGTGATTACGCAGGCCCTGTTGCTGGCGGCCGATATTCCGGTCTTTGCCGGCGTGGGCGGCGGCCTGACCCAAGGCCCGCGCGGCGTGCACCTGGCCCGCTACGCGGAGATGCAGGGCGCCACGGGCGTCGTGGTCAATGCGCCCACAAACGTTGAGGTCGTAAAGGAAATCGTCAAAGAAGTGGATATCCCCGTGGTCGCCACGATCGCGAACCACAATACGGATTATATCGACAAGATCAATGTCGGCGCGAAGATCATCAATGTGTCGGCGGCGGATCAGACGCCCGAAGTCGTGCGCAATATCCGCAAAGACTTCCCGAACATTCCCATCATCGCCACGGGCGGCCCGACCGATGAAAGCATTGAACGCACCATCGCGGCGGGCGCGAACGCGATCACCTGGACCCCGCCCTCGTCCGCACAGATTTTCAAAGACATTATGGCGGCGTATCGGGAAAACAAGCCGCACCCGTAATGCGCTTCGCTTCGGCAAATTAACTGCGGTTAATTTGCCGGTGGGATTTTCGACCTTTTGCTGTCCAGCACCTAGTTTTGCTTGCAGATTGACTTTTTTGCCTGTTCTATCTGCAAAACTAGGTGCTGGACGGTCGCAAAACGCCGTAAGGTGTGGGCTGGCGGCCGCACAGGTCGCCCTTGCCCACTTATTGTTGTGGGATCAAGGGGTTGCGACCCCTTGATAATCCCCAAGAGCTTTATTGGCTTGACTTTGCTTTTCGTTTTCCCGTGTAATCTGTAGAACCAATCTTAAACACACAGACGGTTTCGATTTGTTCGTTTGTGAAATGGGCCTCGCGGCCCGTTTGGTGCTTGACCAAAAGGGAGAGGGCCCGAGCTTTTTCGGTTGGGTCTTCGGGGAAGTGAACCGTTCCGTTTCCGATGAGACTGGCGTAATAATAGCCCGAATTGCAAGGCGTGTCGGTCTGTTGCGGCGCACCCTCGTTGGTGATGGCGAAACACACGCGGTTGTTTTTGCGCAGAATATCCAGTTTGCGGCCTTCCTTCGCGCTGTGAAAAACCAGCGTCAAAAGACCATTGTCCGAAAAATGATAACCATAATTTAACGGCACTACATAGGGCGTTCCCTCATCGACCATCGCCACATGGCAGGTCTTGCATTCCCGCAAGATTTCCTCGATTCCTTCTCTGCCTGTTACTTCTCTGTCTTTTCGTCTCATTGTGGCGTCCCCTACGGCGGGAGCAAGCCCCCGCCCTACACTATAACGGCGCGCCGAGTCGTCGCGCCCTACTGGCCCTGACCCCTAGCCCCTGGCCCCTAACCCCTGGCCGCTAAAATAGGCCACGATCCCCAAATACAACGCGAACGCCATTTTCTCTTGAAAGTCGGGGTCGATCAGCAGGGTTTCCTCTTCGGGGTTGCTCAAATAACCCAGCTCCAGCCAGACGATGGGACGGTCGCACCAGTTTAAGATGGTTTGCTCCCGATTCTGAAAGACGCCCTGCTCAAAGGTCGGCAGGCCCGTCTCCTCGATATAGCGCGCGAGAATGGCCCGCGCCGCCGCCGCGCTCTCCTCGTGCGCGCCCGTCATGCCCCGCGCCGAAACCAGGGCGAACGCGCCCCGCGCCGCCTGGTCGTCCGTGCCGGCGCAGTGCAGGGAAAGCGCCAAATCGACGTTTGTCTCGTTGAACATCTGTGCGCGCAGGCTATTGCTAATATTCACCTCGGCCGAGTCACGCGTCATCATCACTTGGGCGCCGGACAGCCGCAGCAACTCGGCAAGCTGCAGCCCCACCGCGAGCACGACCTCGTGTTCGCGTATGCCGGTGCTGATCCCCGCCGTGCCGACAGAGGCCTTGTTGCGCATGATCTCGCTGTCGGGCGCGATGGGTTCCTCCACCCGATTCGGCTCGGCCTGGTGCCCGGGGTCAATGCCGATGATCCGTCCTTTGAGCGCGTCGGGAATTGCCGCTGTCACGGGCGACGCGGTCGGCGCGGGCGTAGCCTCCACCGTCGGCACTGGCGTCGGCGCGGCCGTGGGCGTCGCCGGCGGCTCGGTCGGTTCTATTTGGTTTTGATTCCCCCAGCAGCCTGTCAGCAACAGCAGCAGGCAAAGGGGGAAGATGATTGCTCGTTTCATAAGATGATTATACCATATTTGAAGGAATAAGTAATGGGGAATAAGGAATATGGGAGGTGTGCTTTTCCACCCCACCAAGTCTGCGGACTTGGCGGGGCCCCGGCGCACATTTGATGGGGTGGTTGAATATACAATTGAAAAACAGCCGCGCTGTTTTTTCCACAATTATTCCTTATTCCCTATTCCTTATTACTTTGGAAATACTCTGTAAGTCCCCTGCACAAAGCCCTTGCCGCAATATCCCAAAAGGCGGGGTCGGAGAAGAGGGCGTCGTCGTCTCTGTGCGAAAGGTGGCCCATTTCGATACAGACGATCGGTCGGGTGCTCCAGTTAAAGCCCGTTTGGTCCGAGCGGTAGGTGAGCCCGTACTCATTCGGCCGCACCATGGGCAGGCCCGTGTCCGCGCAGAAAACCGCGATGATCGTCTTGGCCGCCGCGACATTGGTATCGTACCAGTCGGTACAGTTTTTCTTGGGCACGAGCATGAACGCGCCGCGCCCGCTGCCATTGTTCAAATGCAGACGAATGCCCAAATCGACTTCGTGCGCGTTGAACAGCTCGGCCCGCTCCTTGTTGGAGATGTTGATATCGTTCGTGTCCCGCGTGAGGATCACGGTCGCGCCCTGTTCCTCGAGCAGATCGCGCAGGCGCAGCCCGATTTGCAGCACGACCTCATACTCCATAATGCGCGAGTTCACGCCCCGACAGCCGCCCGCTACGCGCGCCTTGCCCGTATTGTCCCACGGCGCGTTGGGCTCTTTTTGGCCGTCCATCGTTCCCTGGTGGCCCGGGTCTACGCCGATGATGATGCCTTCCAGCGGCAGGGGCTCGGGGGTGGCGGTGGGTTCGGGCGTTTCAGTGGACAGGGGACAGGGGACAGGGGACAATTCGGTAATTTTGGGGCTTGGTATAGTATCAAGAACAATGCCTTCCGTTTCATGCGGCTGCATGACGGCAGGGTTTTCCCCACCGCCGCAGCCCAAAAGCAGGACGGAGAGAAGAAGGAGGGCGCCAATGCAAAACAGTTTCATCTTCATAAGCTTACTATCTGAGGTCCAATAGCTGAATGGCTTTTCGCAAGTCAAACGCACAAAGCAAGTCCACACCGGACACCTGGGTCTTTGTGCCCTTCGGCACGACGATATGCGCAAAGCCCAGGCGCGCGCATTCTTTGATCCGCGTCTCCATCTGGCTGACGGGACGCAGCTCGCCCGTTAATCCCACCTCGCCGATGGCGGCGGTTTGTTCGGGCAGGGGCCTATCGAGCATGGCCGAGGCCAGGCAGAGCGCGCAGGCCAGGTCCGCGCCCCGATCCGTCACGCGCAGGTTGCCCGCCACGTTGCAGTAGACGTCCTTGTCGTGGAAGGTCAGGCCCGCCTTGCGCTCCAGCACGGCCAGCAGCAGATTCAAACGGCCCGTGTCCAGCCCGAGCGCGGCCCGTCGGGGGCTGCCGAAAGCCGTGGGCCCGAGCAGCGACTGCACCTCCGCGAGCAGGGGACGCGTGCCCTCCAGCACACAGGTCACGGCACAGCCCACGCTGGCGTGGCCCGACAAAAACAGGGACGAGGGTTCGGAAAGGCCCGCCATGCCGTCTTCCCGCATTTCGAACACGCCCAGCTCATTGGTCGCGCCGAAACGGTTCTTGACCGCGCGCAGCAGCCGCAGTCCCTCGTGGCGGTCGCCCTCAAAATACAGCACGGTGTCCACGATATGCTCTAATACACGCGGGCCCGCGATCGCGCCGTCCTTGGTCACATGGCCCACGATCCACACCACCGTGCCCGTCTCTTTGGCAAAGCGGGTGAGTTGGGCCGTGCAGGTCCGCACCTGTGTGACGCTGCCCGCGGCGGACGCGCTCTCCTCGGACTGCATGGTTTGAATGGAGTCGATGATCAGCGTGTCGGCCTTGGCCGCGCGCGCCTCCTGCATGGCGTTTTCCGCATTGGTATCGCAAAGCGTAAGCAGCCCGCCGGGAATCCCCAGCCGGTCCGCGCGCAGTTTGAGCTGCCGCCCGCTCTCCTCGCCCGAGACATAGAGCACCTTGCCCTTGCCCGACAGCGCGTGCGCGGTCTGGAGCAGCAGAGTGGACTTGCCGATGCCCGGGTCGCCCGCCAGCAGCACGACCATGCCGCCCACCAGTCCGCCGCCCAGGACGCGGTCCAGCTCGGCAATGCCCGTGACCCTGCGCTTTTCACCCGACACGGTAATGTCCTCCAGTCGGATGGGCCGTTGCGCGGTCGGTCGGTTCTTTTGCGGCGTTAGTTTTTCCTGCTCGACCAGCGTGTTCCAGCTCCCGCATTGCGGGCATTGGCCCAGCCAGCGCGGGGCCTCGTAGCCGCATTCCCCGCAGGCGAAGACTGTTTTTTCTTTCATAATCTCATATACTCCACGACGTCTCTGTCCCGCCAGGTGATGTTCTGCCAGACGACGGTGTCGCCGCCCGCCGCCAGCAGCAGGGAGCGGTCCGCGCCCCGCGTGACGCAGAAGGTGCTGCCGTCGCTGATGAAATACACATAATTTCTCGCCTGCGTGTTGTAGAAGATAAACGCTTCTCCTACGGCAAAGTCCGCCACGTCCGCCGCGATACAGAGCAGTTCCCCATTCTCCAAAAGCAGGTAGAGGTCCGCGTCCGGACCGTGGGGCGCGGACAAAAAGGCGATCTCCCTGCCGTTGGTCTGCGGGTCGTGCACCCGAACGGGCTGGCGCTTTTCCTCGATCTTGCCCCCGTCAAGGCGCAGGGAGCACAGGCTGCCGCCTTCGCCCGCCCAGACCAGCAGCCCGCCCAGCAGATGGGGTCGGGACGTGCCGAAGGCAGTATCTTCGCTCATGGCGATCGTGACCGATTCACCCGTGGTCACGTCGCAGGCAAAGAGTTTATAGCGGCGCGTGCCCGTGCGCTCGATCCAGCAGACGGTCGTGCCCTCCGCCGTCAGCGGCGGCACGCCCATGTGAATGGTTTTCAGCTCCCGCGCCTTGCCCGTGCGCACATGATAGGCCATGAGCCGCCCGCCGCCCGCGCCCTGCACATCTAAATAAACCAGCGTGTCGCCCAACAATCGGGGGAATCGAATGTTTTGATAGCTCTGCGGCACGGTGAGCTGGGAGTTGTGACCCGAGGCCAGGTCCCGCAGCAGCACGCGCGAAAAGGCCGCCGTGCCGTCCCCCGCGTAATAGTCGCCCGCCACCGCCACCAGCGTTTCGCCCGCCACGGAGATGTCCGTGAGATACTGCCGGTCCGCCACGACCCATTCCTGCTGCAATTCCCGCAGGTTGGCGGAAAACAGGGGCCGGTCCGCGCCGGCGGGCAGCGGGGAGGGCGCGGGGTCGGGCGTGGCGCGGCCCGCCTGCTCGCCCAATCCAATGCAGGACAAATTGAGCGGCGTCTCGATCGCCTTGTCCATCAGAGGCAAACCGAAATAAAGAAAGAGCAAAGCAAAACCGGCCAGCAGCAACAGGCCCGTAAGCACCGAAAACAGGGGAAAGCCCTTTGTCTTTCGAATGCGCGGGCCCCTTTCTTTCGTATGTGTATACTTCCTGTCCCTCCTCATGCTATTTGTCCTCTAATATAATGAAAACGGCTCCGCCGTTTTTTCCTTCGCTCCACTCTCCACTCTCAACGCTCCACTCTATAAAGGCTTGCGTCCCTCCAACGCCTGCGCCAGAGTGATCTCGTCCGTGTACTCCAGGTTGCCGCCGATGGGAATGCCGCGCGCAATGCGGGTGCAGGCGATACCCAGCGGCTTGATTTGCCCGGCCAGATAGGCGGCCGTGACGTCACCCTTCGCGTCCGAGTTGGTGGCGAGAATGATCTCGCTCACCCCGCCCGCGCGGCAGCGCGCCAGCAGCTGGGGAATGGCAAGGTCCTCCGCACCCACGCCATCCATCGGCGAAAGCGAGCCGAACAGCACATGATAGCAGCCGCGAAACTCGCGCGTTTTCTCCATCGCCAGCACGTCCTTGGGGTCGGAGACCACGCAGATTAGCCCGCTTTGCCGCGTCGGATCGGCGCAGTAAACGCAGAGGTCCGCGTCCGTATAGGCGCCGCAGACCGGACAGGGGCGGACGACCGCGCGCGCACCGCGGATCGCCTCTGCCAGCTCCAGCGCGTCCTCTTCTTCCAAACCCAGCAGGTGATAGGCGTAGCGCTGCGCGGTTTTTCTGCCCACGCCGGGCAGCTTGCCCAGCTGCGTGGTTAAGGTTTCGATAGCGGGGATAACTGCGCTCATAATCCCAGATTTAAGCCGCCCGTGATCTTCGCCATCTCTCGGTCGGAGGTTTCGGCCGCCTCAGTCAAGGCCGCGTTCACCGCCGCCACGACCAGGTCTTGCAGCATTTCCACATCGTCGGGGTCCACGCACTCGGGCTGAATGACCAGGCTCTCCAGCCGTTTCGCACCCGTGACGCGCGCGGATACCATGCCGCCGCCCGCCGCCGCCTCAAAGACCCGTGTCTCAAGCTCCTGCTGCGCGCGCAATGCGTCCTGCTGCATACGCTGGGCCTGTTTCATCATCTGCTGCATATTCATGCCGCCCATATTGGGGAATCCGCCCTTGGCCATATTGTTTCTCCTTTTTTTGCTAATCTTCCTTAAATAGCGTTGCATCTTTGCGGTCTTTTTCGCCTCCAGCTGTGTCGCCGTCGTTCAACGTAGGCCGCCTGCTACGTATCACTCCTGCTCCGCGCTGGTGAGCGAAAAATCCTCACCAATCTCCTAACGCTATTTAAGGGCGATTAGCATTACTCTATCGTTAAATGATTGCCGAACATCGCGAGCAAGTCCGCCTCGGCCGCCGTGGGTTTTTCCAGTTGAAACCGGAGCGTAACGCCCGGCGCGGCCGTGTGCACCGCCTCCTGCGCCTTTTGGAAGGAGAGCGGTGAATTGGCCTGGGGATACTTCTTTGCCGCCGACAGGGGAAACTCCACCGTCAGCTGCCCGTCGGCCAGGCTCTTTGCCGCGCCTTCTTTCGCGACGGCGTACACAAAGGCGTTCAACTTTTGCAACGCGCGCAGCGCGCTTTCCCAGACCTTGTCGCATTCCGCGGCGGGCAATTCCGCTGAGGCGGGGCGCACTTCCGTTTTGGGCGCGGGTGGCGGCGGCTCCGGTTCGGGCGCGTCCTCCCACGGGGGAAGTTCTTCCGCTTGGGGGGTGGGGTTTTCCGCTTGCGGTTCTGCCGGCGGGCGAACGCAGTTCGCCCCTACGTTGCCCCCCTCCCCGAGGGGGGATGTCAGCGCAGCTGACAGGGGGGAGTTAAGCTTCTTTTCCAGTTCCGCCACGCGAATGGCCAGGGCCCGCAGGCTGTCTTCGTCTGCGGGGCGGCAGATACGCAGGATCGCGCTCTCTACCAGCACGCGCGGGGAGGGGAAGTAACGCAGCGCGGAGACGGTCTCCACCAGCTGCTCCAGCATAAAGAGCCAGATATCTTCGTCGGCCTTCTCTGCCTGGCGGCGCAGTTTATCCATCGTGTCCTGCGTGCAGTCTAAAAGCTCGGCGCAGTCGCCGCATTGTTTCGCGATCAGCAGCGCGCGCACGGTGGCGGTCAGATCGTTCACAAATACGGCCAGGTCCCGTCCGTTGGCCACGGCCTTGCCCAGTATGGCCAGGCAGGCCGCGGCATTGCGCGCGGCCAATTCGCCCGCAAAACGCAGCAGATCGTCCTGGTTTACGCTGCCCAATACATCATAGACGTCCGCCTCGGTGACCTTGCTGCCGCAGAAGGACAGGCATTGGTCCGCCAGCGAAAGCGCGTCGCGCATGGAGCCGTCCGCCAGCCGCGCGAGCACGAGCAGGCCGCCCGCGTCGATATGCGCGCCCGCCTGCTGCAAAACGGATTGCAGGTTGGCCACAATATGCGCGGCGGTCAGGCGATGAAAGTCAAACCGCTGACAGCGGGAGATGATGGTTGCGGGCAGTTTTTGCGGCTCGGTGGTCGCCAGGATAAACAGGACGTGGGCCGGCGGCTCTTCCAGCGTTTTCAATAGCGCGTTGAACGCCGCGCCGGAGAGCATATGCACCTCGTCGATGATAAAGACGCGGTGTGAAAGTTGCAGGGGCGCGTACTGCGCCTGCTCGATCAGCTCGCGCACATTGTCCACGCCGTTGTTGCTGGCGGCGTCGATCTCGACAATATCCGCCGTCTCGCCCGCAGAGGCCAAACAGGCCGGACATTCATTGCAGGGCTCGCCCTCCTTGGGCCGCTGACAGTTCACCGCGCGGGCAAAGATCTTTGCCGTGGAGGTTTTGCCCGTGCCGCGCGAGCCCGAAAACAAATAGGCATGGGAAAACTGGCCCTCGCGAATCTGATTGCCCAGCACGGTTGTGATGTGTTCCTGCCCCACCACGCCGGAGAATAAGCGCGGGCGGTAGGTTCGGTACAAGGCTTTGTATGCCATAAAAACTCCTTATGCCAAGTAATAAGGAAGGAGGAATAAGTAATAGTTTACGATAAAACTGCTAACGCAGTTTTTCCATTTATATATCCAAAAAGCCCATCCGATGTGCGTCAGCACACCTTCCCTATTACTTATTCCTTATTATTTATTACTTTTGAGTATATCATAAATATACTCAAAAAAACAGCTTTTTCCTCAACGTCGCCCGCACAGACGCGTTTCGATTGAGCAGCGCCAGCACGGCGGCGAGCAGCAGGCAGGGCGCGACGCAGTACCAGGCCCACAGGATCGGCCGCCCCGCATGAAACGCGGTGTTGACCGCCCATTCCACAAAGAGTGTGATCAGACCCATTGAGGCCAGGATGACCGCCATATTGCTGAGCAGCCGCCAGGGCGAGTGCCGCACGATCAGCGCGACCGCGCCGACCAGCGCCGTGCCCACCAGCGTCACGGGCAGGGCAAAGATGAAGAACCACGCGCCGCCCGTCCACAGGTTGATCAGATACAGCGCGGCCAGGACCGCCAGCCCGTTGAGCGGAATGCAGAGGCGCAGGGGGTGACGGCGAATGAGAAAAGGCGGGAACAAAAAGACATAGAGCAGCCCGATACTCAAAAGCGGATACCGCGCCCAGGTCAGGTCCCCGTCGACGGTCAGGTTGCTGATGATCAGACCGCAGGCGGGGATCAGCAGCAGCAGCGCGAGACTGCCCAGCACCGTATAACGCTGCGCGCGCCTGGCCCGTTCCGAAAGCCGGCGCATGGGCGGATAGGGCGGCGGCGCGTCTGTCCTCTCCGTTCGGTTCGGATTCAATACCGGCGTTTGGCACAGCGGACAGCTTTCCTGCGGCTCCGCTATTTTAACGCCGCACTCTACACAGTACGACATACACTACTCCTGTCATTGCTCTCTATTTCCACGGGCACGCCCAGTTCCACCAGCCGTCTGAAAAAGGCGCGGGGCAGGGCGGGTTCCCGAATCGTGCGCAGGATATGGAAGGTCAGCACCCCGTTGTAGGAAATGGTGGAGCAGGCCACGGGATTGATGGCCAGCGGGCCCAAGACAAAGGCCATGTCCGTCACGTAAGCCGCCATCTCGGCGGGCAGGACCTGGTTGCCCAGGTTGGAGATACAGGTCGAGCTCTTTCGGTCGCCCACCGCCAGAAACACCTGCTTTAAGACAAAGTTTTTGATAAACAGGGGCATGATCCGCACGGCCTTGATCTGTTCCGAGCGCACGTTGGCCGTAAACTTGGCCAGCAGCTGTCGGGGCGTGACCTCCGCGCCGAGAAAATGGTACACTCGATTGAGGATCTCGTCAAAGTCATGCGCGCCCACGCGGGGGTCGATCCCCGGGTTGACATAGCTGGCGAAATTGCGCAGGGTGCGGCTGGGGAAAAACTTGCGCAGATTCACCGGCACGTTGATCTTGACCTCCCGCTGCCGCCTGCGGGGCAGGCCCTCCGCCTCTTGCAGTTCCTGCACCGCTAAAATCAAAACCGCCGTCAGCCAGGTCGTCAGACTGACGCCCTTTTCCCTTGCCTTTTTTAGCAACACGTCCACGGGCATTTTGCCCGTGACCAGCGTCACAAACCCGTCGCGCGGCAATGTGCCCCGTACGCGATAGGCCTTCGCCTCCCGACGGCTGGAACCCGCCTGCCCCGCGTAACGGAAAAAGCTGTCCTCGCTCTCCTCGGGTTGGGGCGGCTCGTCACAGTCTAATATCTCGTCCCCCCGGGGAATGTCCGCGCCGTAACGCAGGGTCAGATATTCCGCGACCAGCGTTTTGAGATAACACAGCCCGCCCGAGCCGTCGGTCAGCGCGTGAAAAAACTCGACCGTGATCCGGTTGCGGTAGTACAGCACCCGAAAGAGATAGCCGTCGTTCTCGCGCGGACGCAGCGGCATACAGGGCCAGGGCCCCTCCGGACGCACACGCAGATTTTCGTCGGACCGCTCGAGGTAATACCAGAACGCGCCTCGCTCCAGCCGCGTATGATACATGGGAAAACGGGGCGCGACGCGGACCTGCGCCTGTTGCAGCAGCGCGGGATCAATGGCCTCGGTCAGCGTCATCGACAGCCGAAACAGGGCGCTCCATCTTCGATTGCTGGCGGCGGGATAGACCTTCGCGGCGTTGTCCAGCACCAGCCAGTCCGGAGAATTATCCATGATACAGCCTTTCGGTAATAAAGCGGGCGGCCAGGGGCAGGTCCTCCTGCCGCTCGGCCAGGTCATACATCAGGTAAACGTGCCACATACCTTCCGCTGCGATCAGCTCGCTGTGCACACCCGCGGCCAAAAGCGCCTCGTGCAGGCGCGTGGAATCGGACAGCAGCAGCTCGTCGCTGCCCGCGAAAATCAGGGTGTCGGGGATATGGGAAAGGTCGCCGAACAGGGGCGAGATCTCGGGCAGGCGCAGGTCCTGCCCACCTGCGTAACAGTCCGCGTCAAACGCAAGCTGCTCGTAAGACAGGGATGGGTCCACCGCGCTGTTGCCCAACACCGATTCGCCCGACAGGGTCAGATCCGTCCAGGGCGAAACGGCGACAAGCCCCACGGGCTGGGGCAAACCCAGCGTATGCAGCCGGTGGCAGAGGGCAAGGCTCAAGCCGCCGCCCGCCGATTCGCCGCAGAAGAAAATTCGTTCGTAACCGGCTTTAAGCACATAGCGATAGGCCGCCAGCGCGTCGTCCAAGGCGGCAGGATAGGGATATTCCGGCGCGAGGCGATACGCGGGGCAGAAGGTGGCCGTGCCGGTCCGCTCGGCGATCACGCTGCCAAAGCCCTTCGCGTGGGCGATCCCGCCCGCCGTGTACCCGCCGCCGTGCAAATAAAGGATCGCGTGTTTATCGTCCGCGCCCGGGGGACGGGCAAAGCCCGCCTCAAAGCCTGCCATCGGCACGTCTTCGAATACCACGTCCGAACCGGCGATCAGCTTGCCCGCGAGCTCCTGTGTTTGGCGGTTCAGCCCCAAGGCGGCCGGTTTGGTCAGCAACGGCTTGACCAGCTTCAATTCCGCGCGCACCCATTTTTCTTTTCTCATAAGAGTAATGATACCATATTTCCATTGGCTTTAACAGGACGGATTCTATATTTTCCCGCAATTCACATTTTGTCCGCAAAATGCTGATATAAAAAAATATAAGTATCTGCAAAAGTGGTTGCGCTGTCGTTTTTTTGTGTGGTATACTAGATAGCGTATAAATGTAGGTGACGGCAGATAGCGGGCCGTAAGAGGGGAGCAGAGGAGCCATGAGGCCTGCTGCAATTTTAGACATTGGCAGCTCCAAGGTTGTTTGCTTGAGCGGCAGCACGGTGAGCAAGGGCGGGGTTGTCGTGCACGGCGCGGGGATCTGCCCCTACGCGGGATATCAGTACGGCGCCTTTTTGGACCGGGACTCCCTGCACGAGGCCATTGTGAGCGCGATTGAAAAAACCGAGCAGGAGAGCCGGAGCCGAATCCGCGATGTCGCGCTGACCGTGCCCGCCGGATTTTCGGTTCTGACCCTGTCGGACGCGACCATCACGCTGGGCAACAGCGCGCGAAGGGTCCATTCCGGCGACCTGGACCGGCTGATCGCGGTATCGCTCAAGAAGATCAAAAAGCCCGAGGGCTTTGTGCTGATGCACAGCACGCCCGTGTTTTTTATGGTCGACGGCGTAACCAGCGCCGAGGTGCCGGAGGGCATTGTCACGGACGAGCTGTCCGGCCTGATCTCGCATATGTTCGTGCGGGAGGACTATATCCGGCAGATCGCCTCGAGCCTGGACACGATCGGCGTGGAGATATCCATGTGCATCAACGCACAGCTGGGCGAGGCCGTGATGTTAATCCCCGCATCGGAGCGGGTGCGTCCCGCGCTGCTGATTGACATCGGCTACCGCCAGACGGACATCGCCGTGGCGGAGAGCGCGGCACTGACCGCGCTGACCACGCTGCCCGTGGGCGGTTACCACTTTGCCGCAGACCTGGCCTTCGGTCTCGATGTGCCTTTGGACGCGGCGGAACAGGCCAAGCGCCGGTTCGTTTTCTCCTTGGACTACGCGGACAAGACGGAGGTCCTGCGCACGCCGGACGGCAGCAAGCGCGTCTCCTACGCCGCGATCTCCTATATCCTCGAGGCTAGGGCCTCGGAGCTTGCCTCCCTAATACGCAAGGAGGTCGAAAAGCTCAACGTGAACATGGACGCGCGTCCGGCGGCCTATCTCTCCGGCGGCGGCCTGCTCATGATGCGGGGCAGTCTGGACTTTATGAAAAAAGCCCTGAACCTGTCCTTAAAGCGTGATATGCCCTGGACACCAAGGCTCTCGACCCCCAACTATTGCAGCGCGTTCGGCGCGCTGGACTTCGTGCTCGCCGCGTCGCGGGCGGAGGAAGAGGGGCCGCAAATTTCTCAAGACGATTCCTCGGGCAAGGTGCTCAAAAGACTCACAAATTTCCTAACCAAGTAAGGGGGACTAACCATGTTGGAAAAAGAAACACAGTACGCGCCATTTGCAAGCATTAAAGTGGTGGGCGTCGGCGGCGCGGGCAACAACGCCGTCAACCGTATGGTGCAGTACGGGCTGCGCGGCGTAGAGTTCGTCGCGATCAACACAGACCGTCAGGCGCTGTCGATGAGCAAGGGTGAGAAAAAGATCCAGATCGGCGAAAAGCTCACCAAGGGCCTGGGCGCGGGCGCGGATCCCGACGTCGGGCGCAAGGCGGCCGAGGAAAGCCGCGACCTGATCGAGGACTCCCTGCGCGGCGCGGATATGGTGTTCATCACCGCCGGCATGGGCGGCGGCACGGGCACGGGCGCGGCGGGCATCGTGGCGGAAATCGCCAAGCAGATGGGCATTCTCACGGTGGGCGTCGTCACCAAGCCGTTCTCCTTTGAGGGCAAGGTGCGTATGCGCAACGCGGAGATGGGCATTTCGGCCCTGCAGCCTGCGGTGGATACCTTAATCACCATTCCCAACGACAAGCTTTTGACCCTGGTCGGCCGGGCCAGCCTGCCCGACGCGCTGCGCGTGGCGGACGACACCCTGCGCCAGGGCATTCAGGGCATCTCCGATCTGATCGCGGTGCCCGCCATGATCAACCTTGACTTTGCCGACGTCAAGACCATCATGAAGGAAAAAGGTCTGGCGCACATGGGCATCGGCTCCGCCTGCGGCGAAAAGCGCGCGGCGGACGCGGCCCGACAGGCCGTGGAAAGCCCGCTGCTCGAAACCTCCATCGTGGGCGCGACGGGCGTGCTGATGAACATCACGGGCGGCACGGACCTGAGCCTGCTCGAGGTCAACGAGGCGGCGGAAATCATTCAGGAGACCGCCGACCCCGAGGCCAACATCATCTTCGGCGCGGACATCGACGAGTCCATGGGCGACGCGATCCGTATCACCGTCATTGCCACCGGTTTCAACCGGCCGCAGACAGCGGGCGGCGGCGGGTCTAATCAGCTCATGTTCGGCGGCGGCAGTTCTTCGGGCGGCTTTGCGAGCGCAGCGCCCCAGGCCCCGCGCGGCGGCTTTTCCCAGCCGATCCCGGGCGTGCAGGCGAACGCCTTCTCCTCCCGCCCCTACGCGCAGCCGGTTGAGCCCGAACCGCAGGAGCCCGCCTTTGTCCAGCGCAGCCAGCCGCAGCAGAACCCTCCCGGCGCCTTCGGCGAGCAGGACATCAACCGCGACTACCAGGAACGGCCCAAGAACAAATTGGACATTCCCGCGTTCTTGAGAAAGTAAAACAAAACAGCAAAGGGGGAGGCGCCTAACGCCTCCCTTGTTTTTACCCTCGGTGGATAGGGAACGATAACCGCGAATGGCGCGAAACAGTGAGCAGTGGGCAGTGAGCAGTGGGCAGAATCGCTCACGCGGGTTTTCTATTTAACCACGAATGACACGAATAAACACAAATACCGCTGCGGCGGGGAGTTATTTTAACCACGAAAGGCACGAAAGGGCACGAAAAGACGGGCGATTGATAATCGCCCCTACGCGGGCGGCGGGGGGATTTTAACCGCGAATGACGCGAACCGGGGCCCCGCCCAATTCGCAAATTGGGTGGGGTGGCAATGGACGCGAATGACCGAGGCGGCGGGGAGTTATGAACCGCGAACCACGCGAATACCGCTCACGCGGGGGTTTTTCTGTGTCATTGGAACCCCTGATTAAATCGTTCGCGGGGGAGTTTGGCTATCAGAATAGTCCCAACTTAGGCGTTTCTGACAGGCCAACTATTCCACCTCACGATTTAATCAGTGGGCCCCATTGCGAGGAGAACGCTGCCCTCATAATAATGGAGAAACACGACGAAGCAATCCAGTCTCCCAAGAGACATCAAGAAAGGTTGTTTATGAAAAAGATTCTTTGTTTTATCTTAATCGTACTAATTCTGGCGGGCACAGCGGCCTGCAACAGAGAGAAGAATATCACGGTTGAAGAAACGGCAACGCCCATTGCGGAGACGCCCGCACCCACGCCTTCGCGTTCGCCGCGCCCGACGCCAACGCCAACGCCGATCCCGACGCCTCCGCCCCTGTCCGGCACGTGCGGGCCGCTCAATTGGGTCGTCGATCCCGAAACGCGCACGCTGACGATTTCGGGTAAGGGCGCTATGCCGGATTTTGAGTGGGAGGAAACGTTCCCCCCCTGGAGCGGTCTGGGCGATTATTTTCTCATTGACAACCCCATGTTTTATGACCGGGTCGTGATTGAGGAGGGGGTGACCCGCCTGGGCGCGTATACTTTCTGTGGCGTGGCTCTTACGTCCGTCTCCCTGCCCGACAGTCTGTTATCCATTGGCGCGGGCGTGTTTATGCTTGGCGGGGTGGAACGTCTTTCTATCCCGAAAAATGTAACGCTGATTGAAGAAGGGGCCTTTGCCGTCGGTTGGATTTCGGCGTTTCAAGTCGCGTCCGAAAATCCGGCTTACCGCACGAAAGACGGGGTGCTGTTTTCAAAAGATATGTCCCGACTGATCTCCTATCCGATCGCGAGCAAGAGCGCCCGATATAGGGTCCCCGTCTCTGTCAAACATATTGAAAGCAACGCCTTTGGTCACAATTTAGATTCCTCGTTGATCCGTTTGGAGGCCGTTATTCTGCCGGAGGGGCTGATTTCGATTGGTGATGAGGCCTTTGCCTTTTGCCAGATCCTTACGGAATTTAAGCTGCCCAAAAGCGTCCGGCATATTGGAGAAAGCGCGTTTAGCTGCGCCAATGTCCGGGAGCTTGTCCTGCCCGAGGGCATGACCGAAATCGGACTGAGCGCGTTTTGGGACTCCAGGTTGGAGCGGATTATCATTCCCGCCTCGGTGAAGAAAATCGGCGCGCAGGCGTTTTGGGATAATTGGGGTCTTGCGGTTTATTTCGTTGGCGAGCCGCCGGAGCTGGAAAAAAGCGAGTTTGGAGGGTTTCCCTTCGATCGCAACAATCGCGACCTTATTCTTTACTACCCGCGCAAGCTGGCCTCCGTTTGGGCGCCCAACGGAGAGACGTACTGGAATGGCTATCCCATTGAGCCTTATGATTCCCTGCCGAAAATCACCGGCAAGTGGGCCGCCCCCGCCTGGGCGCAGGACTGGGACGATGACTGGGACGATGATTGAAAACAGCCTCATAGCTGTTATTGCGGGGTACACGCTCACCGTCATTGCGCCTCGTTTCTTACGTCATTGGGCCCGCCGATTAAGTCTTGAGAACGGGGGCGAAAAATGGTATAATGAATGCATGAAAAAGCAGTTATCATTTAGTGATGTTGAGTATGCCGACAAGCGCAAGAAGACCCAAAAGGAAAGGTTTCTGGAAA
>WRCT01000022.1 GCA_009783775.1 Clostridiales bacterium
AATGACGCGAATGACCGCGAACATCGCTCACGCGGGGCTGCGCCCGCCAACCGTAGGGGCAAACTGTGTTCGCCCGCGCAAAACCGCTTGCTTTTTTGCTGTATTAGGACTATATTAAAAGTATAAAGAATCATAGGGCGGTTTGTGTAATGAAAAAGTATCTGTCAATCTTGATAATTTTTGCTCTGGCGCTCGCGCTTGCGCCGGGTGCTGTCGTAACCGAGGAGACAACCAATACCTACACCATTGTGGCGCCGATAGTCAATTCCGATGGCAATATGATCACACAGAGCGGCAGGGATTATCTTGTCTATCAGATAAAAATAGAGGGCTTTGATCCGGCCACGACCAATTTCTTGGCGTTTAATTTTGCCTTACAGTTTGATAATACAAAACTGAGGATCAACCAGGAGACCGTCTTTGATCCCGAATCACAGGAAAATGAAACGCGATATATGCTCTATCCCAACTTTTCCACTGCCAACAACGCAAGAATCCTGCACAATGTGGTTGCGGATTTTTCTTGGGTTTCCACTTTTAGCCGCGTTTTGATCGCGGGCGCCTTTGCCGGAAGAGCTGTTCCTTTGGCTGCGCCGCCGACCGGCACGGGCGCGGGCGCTGACGTTCTGCTCACCATCTGTTTTGAGATCTTGGGCGCGCCCGCCGCGGGAACTGAAATCCCGCTCACCTTTACCAAAGCGGACCTGACCGTTGCGGGCTTGGGTCCGACATATACCGAGATCAAACCGGCCCTCTATACAGTCGGCACCAGGGACGGCGCCATTATCATCGGCGAGGGAACGGGGCCAAAGAGCACCTGGGCGCCGCCGGCGCAACCTGCGTCGGATCCCACCCCCGCCCCCACGCAGGGGCCAAACTACACACAGCTGCAAAACCTGTACAACAGATGGAAGGACATAACCCCCATCGTTGTTCACGCCGCCGATGGCGAGGCGCTGGCAGGCATCGCCTATGTGACGGCTCGGGCTGACAAAAGAGCGTTTGACGCGGCGCTGGCCGACGCGAAGGAAATGCTGGAAAAGAGGAACGCGGCAAATCAAGCCGCCATTGACGTGGTATACAACGCTCTGTTTGACGCCGCTTCAAAAATCAATTGGGTAGCGGATAAGGCCAGGCTGGCGGAGGCGATTGCGTACGCGCAGGAGTATATAGACTATGAGCAGGAATATGCGTTCGGTGTGTCCGAAAATCTTCAAAAAAAACGGATGGACGCGATCGATAACGCCTGGAAAGTATACAACGACCCCAACGCTACGCCGGAGCAGATAAACGCCGCCATCAATATGTTGGATGCCCTCGCAAAGACCGGCGAGTCCGGGACAATCTTTGTGTTAGCAAGTGCCCTGGCGTTGGCCCTTGCCGGCCTTGCTTGCGTGATGATCCGCCGGCGGCGATATGCTTTGTAGAATAACACAATACAACCAAAGAGCGAGAAGGGTATGAACGAGAAAAAGACAACAGAAGAATTTCGGGTGAGCGGGGAGGAACTGCTTTCCAAGGTGAAGGAAATCATCCGCGCCGGAAATGTAAGAAAGATTATCATCAAGGACAAGTCCGGCAAAGAGATGATCTCGATCCCCGTGACGGCGGGCGTGGTGATCGCGGTACTCGCGCCCGTGCTCGCGGCAGTCGGCGCGATCGCGGCGCTTGTCACAGAATGCACGATCGTGGTGGAGCGGGACGCGGAGGGGGGTTAAGCAATTTTCAACCGCGAACCGCGCGAAGAGTGTCAAGAGGATGTGAGACAGGAGAACTTGTCTGGCATTTAACAAAGGTTTTTAGGTAGTTTTCTTTCATGCGCAATTCTCCCCTAATACTCCTTGCCCGGCACGGGTCTGTTCAGCATGGCCCGCATCCAGTAGTAGCGCGGGTGCATTCGCCAGCCGTCGTTTGTTGAGCCCGCGTTGTTGAACGAAAACGCGCAGTCGGGCAGCGCCGCACGCAGGGCCTCCTGCTCCTTTTGGGGCACCGCTTTTTTTAACTGCCGGCAGACCCACAGCCTTTTCAGCCAGGCGCATTCATGCAAGGGACTGAGATCCGTTATCTCATTGAAGCCGATATTCAAATCCTCCAGCGCGGTCATCCGCGTAAAGACGGACGCGTCGGTGAGCTTGTTCATGAACACTTCCAGATAGGAGAGCCTGGGCAGTTCCGTAAGCGCCGTTATATCCGCGTCCCTCACCCTGTTGTCCGCGATAATCAGCATTTCCAGCTTCTGCAGCGGGCGCAGAAAATCCAGGGTGGTGACGGCATTGTGCCCGATGTCAATCGCGACCATATCCCTGCACCAGCGAAGCGGTTCCAGATCCGCGCTGGTCAGCCGCGTGGGTATCCTGCCCCAGTACGCCAGCGCCTTTGTGGTGAAACAGGTGTCGTCCGTTTTGACGCGGTACACCGCATAGCGCAGTTGTACCGTCCAGACAAAGCGTATACTCAAAAACTCGTCCACCAGCTCGCCCAGCTGCGCGTCGGCAAGCCCCGTGTCGTCAATCTCCACACGCGTGAGCCGCGGAAAATATGGGAGCGCGGCCCGCAGCTCCTCCGTGTCCGTCAGGCGCGTTTTGTCCAGGTTGACGGTCTCGGCATCTGTGGAAAAAACCTTGCCGTACAGCGCGTAGTCCCAGACGAAAACAACGTCGGGCCGGGCGTCCGCCATGGCCCTGCAGGTCTCCTGCTCTTTAGGGGTTTCCCCCTGCTCCAAAACGCGGGCGGTTTTCAAGTCGGGCAGGTAGGGCAGCGCGGCCAGCAGCGCGTCTGCGTCCGCCGTTTCCACGTCTTGCGTGTCAGAGGGAAGGCTCTGTCCGCCAACGGACAAAATCCACTGAAAGCGGATGTGGGGAAAGTCGTCGCAAAGCGCGCGCGCCGCGGCGTCAGCCACCTTCGCTTTTTTAAGATCAACGCTTTGCAGGGCGGGTAAGAGGGACAGCTTGTCCCGAAAATCCTCCGCGTCAAAGGGACCTTCCCGCGCGATAAAGCTCTCCGCCGAAAAAAGAACTTCCTGCTCCCCAATCCGGATGGAAAGAATCTCGAGCGTGGGAGAGGGATCCGGTTCGGCCTGTTCGGTATCCGCAACCGAAGACGGGGCGGGGGGCGCCTCGGGGCCCACGCAGGAAACCAGGAGAAACAGCGCGGCCAAGCCCAAAGCGGCCCAAAGGAGTATCGTTATTTTATTTCTTCTCACTGTCCCCTGCGCCCTTCCTGTTCCCTAATCCGCCAGTGGCACATAGATGATATCATTGACGGGGCGGGTTCCGTTGTGCGCTCTATGTACCTTTCCGTTAAAATACATATGCGCCGTTGCGCCCCCGTCCAAATTGTAGGCGGACACGCAGCCGAGTTCCTGCATGAGCCTGGACAAGTCCGCCATCAGAATGCCGCTTGACTGCCGTGTACTGTAGAAAACCAATACAAAGCAATAGTGCCCCGGCTCATAATAACCGATTACCGCCCGTGAGCTTCGTTTGCCCGCTATGGTGCTGCAAAACTCCGTTTTGCTTGCACCGTTCTCGGAAAGCAATTCGGGGCCGAAACTCCAAACATGTAAGGGGTTTAGCGCAAGTATCTCCTGCACGTCAAAGGTGCCCGCTTCAAACGTGCGCAGGACCCCATCGGAAAACATCACGCCTATATCACGGGTTTTATGCTCCTTTGTCCGGAATATTTCCCCATTGCGCACCGAGAAGCCTTTATCCCGCCACGCGGTATAGTCGCCTGTAATCGCAATCGCGGCGCGGCTCGTCTCGGCCAGGTCTCTTACGCGCATTCTGCTGTCCAGGCTTCCTTTCGCCGTCGCGCAGCGCAAATCCGCAATGTTCTGTACGTATATATCCGCGAGAAGATAACTAACCTGATAGTCACTGATTTCGCCCGGCTGCCTGTGCACCTCAGAGAGGAAGACCGCGACTTCCCGCGTCCGGTACTCGTTCTCGGTCTGTATCACCTCGCCGTCTGTGAATACGTCGAAGCGGCCGCCGCAAAGCCCGCTGGGCGTGGGCTCGGGCGTAGGCGCGGGCGTGGGAAGGGGCGTCTTTTCCGGCGACGTTGGGGTTGCGAAGCCAATCGGCGTCTCCGCGGGCACGGACGGCCGGGCCATGGCAGGCAACGCATCGGCGTCTTTGCAGCTCGAAAAAAGAAGCAGCAGGGCGGCGCAGCCCAACAGCGCCGCAGCTGCCGAAACGGCTTTTTTCTTCTTTGCGGATATCTTGTCGCCCGCGTTATTCTTCATTGTTCTCTCACGCTTGTCCCTCATAGCCCGGTAAACAGATAATATCGTTGATTTCACGCGGGCCCCTTGTCCCGTGAAATATATCGCAATTCAAAATAGCTGCGCCGTATGCCAGCCGTCCAGGTTATAGGCGGCGTCAACGCCCCGCCTCTGGTCTGCTCCCGATTTCTAGTCCGGTTTGAAAGTTAGGAACGACCGGTAATCGGCAGTGGTATCCTTGCTTGCATTGACTTCAGTTTACACATTTGAGGTTAGCCTGTCAAGGGCGGCGCAGCCGTTCAGCGTACCCTTGACAGGCTAACGAAAAGGGAGTGTCAAGGGGTGTAAAGGGGATAGTTTTGTGTACGCAGTCAAATGCCGCAGATGATGATCTCGATCCCCGTGACGGCGGGCGTGGTGATCGCGGTACTCGCGCCCGTGCTCGCGGCAGTCGGCGCGATCTCGGCGCTTGTCACGGAATGTACAATCGTGGTGGAGTGGGATGCGGAGGGGGATTAAGCAATTTTTAACCGCGAACCGCGCGAAGATCGTCAAGAGTGTCAAGAGGATGTAAGACAGGAGACCCGTCCTCTTGTCATCAAAGTGCTAAATGTCTACATCTACCTGTAACGATTTGACGTTTTCACGGCAAGAAAAAGGCATGGCTCTCTATTTTGAAAACCATGCCTGAGCGATTAGCTATTGTCATTTATGTTAGCCTATTTTTTGCTCACTGTGCCCATAAAACAGAGGACATCCGATGCGGTCGTATCGTACAGGTAGAGTTCCGCCTTGCCATCCGAATATACCACGATACGATAGGATGGTTCAAATGTTGTTTCTATCTCCTTCACTCCGCTGCCATCTTTGCCTACTAGATAGTGTCTTCCAGCGACACGCCATGACAGCGGCTCTTTCGCTGATGCGCCGAATGAGGTTGCCAATAACGCTAGATCATCGTCATCATCCGCCGACGGCGCGATGTCTTCCGGTTTATAAAGTTCAAAAGAAGTATCGCTGAGCGGACCTTTCCAGCCCATTTCATCAAAATATATTTTGCCTCCGCTTATCGCTATCGCGCCTGAGGAATCCATTTCATTCGTCAGATAGCCTGTGCCCGCATATGTGCCTAGCATCGTATAGCCACCCTGTTTTGTGGCTGTAAAATTGAGCGTATAGTTCTCAACGAAATAATCCGGCAGGTTTTTGTTTGGTGATGACGCCGTGGCATTCTCGAACACTATCGTCCAGTCGGCTTCGCCGCCGGGCAGTTTGCATTCACAATCTTCACTGTCGCCACATTCGACACATTCGCATTCCTCTTGGTTGCAGTTAGGGCAGCAAGGGCAAGGGTCATCATGGCCTGGCGTTCTGCTCGGCGTTTCTGCCGGTGGATTTGTTGCATTGCCGCTCGGTGGGGTACTGCCACCGCCGCAGGCGGCAAGGGTAAGCGCCAATATCAGTATTAGCGCGATTGTTATAAGCCTCTTTGTGGTCATTAGATTTTTCCTCCCTCAAAACCAAACTCTCGGTTACTGGCAAAAGGAAAAGCCTCTATTCAGTAGCCGTAAATGCTATGACAAGGGGATTGTTCTTCTGTCTTACTTGTCATATTGGCGATAAAAATGTTAAGCCCGCGACAAAATTTCTTTATGCCGCAGGCTTGACATTTGGGTGGTGCCGGTGGTGGGACTCGAACCCACACGCCATCGCTGGCAAAGGATTTTGAGTCCTCCTCGTCTGCCAATTCCAACACACCGGCTTACGAGATAGTTTAGCACAATATTCATGCAAAAGGCAAGCAAAAAATTCTTCTGTGTTTTTCGCTGCAAATTACATTTATACAACATTTTTTCTTTCATTAAGCAAATGAAACAGTAAAAACACCATTTTAGAGTATTTGATCGCGCTGGCGGCATTTTGCAATACGACGACGGATTATATTCCCGGCATAACAAATGAAAGAAAAAAGCAGGATTAAAAAAAGAGCTTTCGCTCTTTTTTTACGCTAATCGGTCAAATTACTTGGTTTTAACGCTCTGCGGCAAAGGGCAGCAGGGCCACAATGCGCGCGCGCTTGATGGCGATCGCCAGACCGCGCTGGTGCTTGGCGCATACGCCGGACATTCTGCGGGGCATGATCTTGCCGCTTTCAGTGACAAAACCCTGCAGCTTGCGCACGTCCTTATAGTCAATACTCGTGGCCTTATCCACGCAGAATTTGCATACCTTGCGTCTGCTCCGCTTGGGACGGGGACGCATTTTCATATCTTCCATGGGTTCCTCCTATATCATACTGTTAAAATGGGATGTCGTCGCTTGAGATATCCGTAAATCCGGCCAACTCCTGCGGGTTGGGCAGGGTGCGCGGCGCGGTGTAACCCGCGTGATCGCCCTGCTCGCGCGGGGACAGGAACTCCACCTCGTCGGCGGACACGTCCAGCGACATTCTGGTGGAACCGTCTCTCGCCTCATACAGCCGCGCCTGCAGCTCGCCCAGCACGGCCACTTTGCGGCCCTTGGCAAGGTACTTGGCACAGTTGTCGCCCAGCTGACGCCAGGCGTTGATGCGGAAGAAGTCGGTCTGTCTCTCGCCGCCCTGGGGGGCGAACTTGCGGTTGACCGCAAGGCCGAAGGTGCATACGGTCACGCCGCTCTGGGTGCTGCGCACCTCGGGGTCGGAAGTCAAATTGCCAATCAATGTAATCTTGTTCATCGTTTCAACCTCTCTCTCGTGCTATTGTTTGGTTTAGTCTTCCTTGCGGATAACCATGTAGCGCAGGATACGCTCGTCGATCTTGAAGTTGCGCTCCAGCTCGCGGGGCAGGTCGGGACCGGCGGAAAAGTGCGCCAGCACATAGTAGCCCTCGGTCTTGTAGTCGATGGGATAGGCCAAACGGCGCTTGCCCCATGCGTCGGTTTTCGTCACCTCACCGCCGTTTGCGGCGATGATGCCCGCGAACTTTTCGATGACGGCCGCTGTGGTTTCCTCGTCGAGTTCGGGCGTGATGACATACAGTACTTCGTATAGATTCATTCTTTCACCTCCTTATGGTCTGTTGGCCCAAATCACTGTGGTTTGGGCAAGAAGGACCGTTAGCTGGGCAAGTATACCACAGGGGTCGGGGCTTGGCAAGCGTTTTTTCGAAGTAAGAAGTAATAAGTAATAAGAAATAAGGGAGGTGTGCCTGCGGCACGATTAGAGGGGTTGCTCGATTATATAAATAGAAAAAACTGCGTTAGCAGTTTTCTCCTCACCTATTACTTATTCTTTCTTACTTATTCCCTACAGCAGCACCGCCGCCTGGCTGTCGCGGTGCATTTCGCGCCCCAGGGCATAGGCCAGAATGTCCGTGGAGAGGGCGTCGACGCGCAGGGATTCGCGGGCGACGTCGGTGCATTTCTCCATATCGGCGTTGCGCATGATCAGCGGCGCGCGGGCCAGGCTGACGATGGCGGAGATCAAGGCGCGGGCGGACTTGCGAAGGCCCAGCACGCGCAGATAATGGTGGGCCGCGTCCTGCATTTCGGTTTGCAGATCGACGCTGATATCGAGCAGCGCGCTCATGCCGATCCGCTTGCAGCGGGCCAGCGTGTAGCGTTTGCTCTTGATCGCCTCGAAGAAGGTTTCGGCGGTCCAGCTTTCGCGCGCGGCGCGCAGCAGTTTTTGCTCAAAGCCCTCCGACACGTCCGGCAGCAGGCGCGCGTCGTCGGCGGTCATGGTCCGCAGCTTGTAGAGCATCATTGCGCCCACATCGTTCGCCGTGACGGGGAACTGGCTGTCGAACTGGATCGCGCCGCTGACATAGAGCGGCAGCGCCTCGATCACCTCGGGATTGCCCGCCAGATACGCGCCCCGGATCGCGGTGGCGCTGGAGAGCTCGCCGGTCAGGTTCTCGTCGTGGTAGTCGTTGCCGATCCGCCGAATGGGCACGGGGTTGATATGGGGCGCGAACTTTTTGATACAGCGCAGGTACTCGATCGCCAGAATGTTATTCGGTTTTGCCAGCTCGGCCAGCAGCTTGGGCTCGAGGCCCAGCTCGGCCAGCGCGTCATAGCGCGCGCGGGGGAAGGACTTGCCCTGCTTGAGATGATAGGCCAGCGCCTTTTTGAATGCGGGCGGCTCGTCGGCCAGGATCTCGGCCAGACGGTAGAGCGTGTTGAGGTTGTCCTGCTCGCAGCCGAAGGCCAGATCGGTGACCATGCCCGTGGCGGCCAATAGCCGCACCGCGCCCTCGCAGAACCGTTCCGCGCTGGCGTTGGCGAACACGGAGGGGATCTCCAGCACCAGATCCACGCCCGCCTGCAAGGCCCAGTAGGCGCGCGTGAACTTGTCCGTGCAGGCAGGCTCGCCCCGCTGCACGAAGTTGCCCGACATGGCGGCCACGACATAGGACGCGCCCGTGATGCGCCGCGCCTGCTCCAGATGATAGATATGCCCGTTGTGCAGCGGATTGTATTCCGCGACGATTCCGACGACTCTCATGTTTCCTCCAAACTACAATATACAAAACTACAAACTACAATGTACAAACTACAATTGAGGAGACGGGCGCCTAAACACCGCCCGTTTTTTATTATATCAAATTATAGAAAACTGCGGAGCAGTTTTATCGTCAATTGTAGTTTGTAGTTTGTACATTGTACATTATTGAAATTAAGTATACCATTTATTCTCTGTGTATGGTAGAATAAATTTTGGAGATTTTCATACTGCGGGGGACAGTCTATGGCGTTTATTGATTCGATTCGGGAAAAGGCCAAACAATGCAAAAAACATATCCTGCTGCCGGAGGGGCTGGACGGGCGCACGCTGCGCGCGGCGGCCTATATCACCAACGCGAAAATTGCTGAAGTGACCCTCTTGGGCGAGCGGGCGGAGATCGAAAAGCGGGCTGCGTTTGTGGGCATTTCGCTGCAAGGCATTGGCATCATCGAGCCCGCCGCGCACCCCGACTATCCCGCCTATACGGAGCGGTATTTTGAAATGCGGCGGACCAAGGGCATGACGCGGGAGGCTGCGGCAAGCACAATGGCAAACCCGCTGTACTTTGCCGCCATGCTGGTGGCGGAGGGCCGCGCGGACGGGTTTGTGGCGGGCGCCGCCTCGCCCACGAGCGAGGTGCTGCGGCCCGGCTTGCAGATCGTGAAGATGGCGGAGGGCATTCACACCGTGTCGAGCTGCGTGATCATGGATATGCACGACACCAAACTCGGCGACAACGGCATTCTGCTCTTCGGCGACTGCGCGGTCAATCCGAACCCCACGGCGGAGCAACTGGCGGAGATCGCGCTTTGCACGGCGCATACGGCCCGTCATCTTTGCGGTTTAGAGCCCCGGGTCGCCATGCTCAGTTTCTCGACCAAGGGCAGCGCGAAACACCCGTTGGTGGACAAGGTCGTCGAGGCCACGCGTATCATAAAAGAACGCGCCCCCGATCTGATCGTGGACGGCGAGCTGCAGGCGGACGCCGCGCTCGTGCCCGAGGTGGGCCACCGCAAGTCGCCCGGCAGTCCGGCGGCGGGCAACGCCAACGTGCTGATCTTCCCCGATTTGCAGTCGGGTAATATCGGCTACAAGCTGGTGCAGCGTTTGGCGGGCGCGGAGGCAATCGGCCCGATCTGCCAGGGTTTCGCGCGGCCGGTGAACGATCTCTCGCGCGGCGCCAGCGTGGAGGACATTATCTCGGTGGTGGCGATGACGTCGGTGCAGGCACAGAGCCTTAAGGAATAGGGAATAAGTAATAAGCAATAATGGAGGTGTGCTGGCGCACATTGTATGGGGAACTCGTTATCAAATAATTATTAGGAGACAAGAAAGTGACAAACATACTGGTTATCAACGCGGGCAGTTCTTCCTTAAAGTATCAGTTGATTGATGTAGCGACCGAGCAGGTATTGGCCAAGGGGCTTTGCGAGCGCATCGGGACCGCCGGTTCCAACCTGACCTATAAGACGGCGGACACGACGATCAAAGAGCGGCCCGAGGCCATGCCCAACCACACGGTGGCCATTGAGGTCGTGCTCGCGGTTCTGACCGATCCGGCCGTCGGCGTCATTACCGACATGAACTCCATCGCGGCGGTCGGGCACCGCGTGGTGCACGGCGGGGAGCTGTTTACGCACTCCGCCATGATCGACGAGGAATGCATCGAGGACATCAAGGCCTGTATCCCGCTGGGCCCGCTGCACAATCCCGCGAATCTCATGGGCATTGAGGCCTGCCAAAAGGCCATGCCGAACGTGCCGCAGGTGGCCGTGTTTGACACGACCTTCGGCCAGTCCATGAAACCGTCGGTCTATATGTACGCCCTGCCCTATGAGGCGTACACGGAACACAGCGTGCGCCGCTACGGGTTCCATGGGACCTCACACCGCTATGTGATCTCCGAGGCGATGAAAAAGCTGGACAAACCTGCCGAGCAGACGCGGATCGTCAGCTGCCACCTGGGCAACGGCTCGAGTATCAGCTGCGCCAAGGGCGGCGTGTGCGTGGATACCTCGATGGGCCTGACCCCGCTCGAGGGGTTGCCGATGGGCACGCGCTGCGGCAGCATTGACCCCGCGATCGTCTTGATCCTGATGGACAGGCTGGGTCTCTCTCACGCCGAAATGGACACCTATATGAACAAAAAGAGCGGCGTGCTGGGACTCTCGGGCGTGTCGAGCGATTTTCGGGACCTGTGGAAGGCGTGGCTGGAAGACGGCAACGAACGCGCCAAGCTCGCGCTGGATATGTTTTGCCTGAGCGTGAAGAAATACATCGGCTCCTACGCCGCCGAGATGGGCGGGCTGGACGCGGTGGTCATCACGGCCGGCGTGGGCGAGAACGACCGGCGGATCCGCAAGATGATTTTGGGCGACCTGGAATACTTGGGCCTGGACATCGACTGGGAGAAGAACGAGACCACGCCCATGGGCGACGAGTTTGAAATGAGCCTGCCCGACAGCCGCGTCAAGGCCTTTGTCATTCCCACGAACGAAGAGCTGGCGATTGCGCGGGACACCTATGCTTTGATCAAAGCATAGGTGTCTCGCAGCTTCCGGACGCCGGATTCCGGTAGGGGCGGGGTCAGCCCGCCCGTTTTTTATGTCAATTCAACAAACAGACACAACTCCATACACAGACGAGCAAATCCAATGGATTTGCGGCACGTTTGAGGTCTCCGAGCCTTTGGCGCGGCTGTTGCTGGCGCGCGGGCTGGAAAGCTATGATCAAATTCATGCGTTTCTGAACCCCGAGACCATGCCCGACGGCGACCCCTTTGCCCTGGCGGGTATGGCCGAGGCTGTGGCCGTGATTCGGGACGCGATTGAGGGGAATGAGAAGATTTGCGTCTACGGCGACTATGACGCGGACGGCGTCTGCGCGACCGCCATTTTGGTTCGCTGCCTGCAAAGCATCGGCGCGACTGTCAGTTGGTTTATTCCCAACCGCCACGGCGAGGGTTATGGGATCCACCCGGACCGCGTGCGGGAATTGCGCGAGCGGGGCGTGACCCTTTTGATCACGGTCGACAACGGCATTGCCGCCGCCCAGGAGATTGCGCTGGCCAAGTCGCTGGGTATGCGCGTGGTGGTGACGGACCACCATCGCGCGGGGTCGGTCCTGCCGCCCGCCGACGCGCTTGTCTGCGCCAGCCTGCATAGATACGCCGAGGACGTCAATGACCTCTGCGGCGCGGGCGTAGCCCTGCAGCTGGCGCGCGCGCTGGGCTGTGAGGCCGAACTGCCCTGGTGCCTGCCGCTGGCCGCGCTGGCCACGGTGGCGGATATGGTGCGGTTGAAGGGCGAGAACCGCAAGATCGTAAAGCTGGGCATGGGTCTGATCGGCCAAAACGCGGGTCTGTTGGCGCTGCAACGGGTCGCGGGCATGGCCGAGGGCGCTTGCGACGAGGGCGCGCTGGGCTTTATTTTGGGCCCCCGCCTGAACGTGGCGGGGCGCATGGGCGACGCGGCGCGCGCGCTGCGGCTGTTGCTTTGCGAGGACAGCGCGGAGGCGGACCTTATGGCCAAGGAGCTGGAGGGCGAGAACCGCCGCCGCAAGGCCGAGGAGGAAAGAATATTTTTAGGCGCGGCGCGTATGCTGGCGGAGGACGGCGAGATCCCGCCCGTGATCGTGCTCTACGGACCCGACTGGAGCACGGGCGTGATGGGCATTGTCGCGGCGCGGCTGGCCGAAAAGCATTACCGGCCCGTGTTGCTCTTTGCCGCGCGCAACGGCGAGCTGGCCGGTTCGGGCAGGAGCATTCCCGAGGTGGATCTGCACGCCTTGCTTTCGGAACATAAGGACCTGCTGATCCGTTTCGGCGGGCACGCGGGGGCGGCGGGGCTGACGATCGCCGAGCAAAACCTGCCGACGCTGCGGCAGCGGACGGGCGCGTGGCTGCCGGAACAATTCGACGGGAAACTGCCCGTCAAAACACAGCGTTATGATCTGGCGCTGCGCCCTGCCGACTGCACGCTTTCGTTCTGCCATGAGCTGCAGCGGCTCGCGCCCTTTGGCAGGGGCAATGAGGAACCGATCTTTTTGCTGCCGGATGCGGCGCTGTCGCAGGTGGAGACCATGGGCGCGGAGGGCAAGCACCTGCGTGCCATGCTGGATGCGGGCGCGGCCAAATTGCGGCTGGTCGCGTTCGGCGAGGGCGAGCAGCGGGCGCGCTGGCGGGGCTTAAAACGGGCGGACGCGGGGGTGCGGCTGCGGGCAAACAGCTATGCCGGAGCGGAAAGCGCGAACGCTTATTTTGTTTTTTTGCAGGAAAAAACGGAAAAAGAGGAAAAGAACGACCATTTTTTGAAAATAACAGATGCTTTTTACGCGCACATACGTTATAATAAACTGTCGTATTATTTTGACCCCGCGTGGGCGGCCGAGCTTTCGGCGGCCCTGCCGCGCAAACTGACCGAGGAAGAGCTGCGCGCGATCTACCGCCAGCAGCGGGAATGGCTGCCTGACGGCGTCTGGGTGCCGCGACGGGAGCTGGGCGCGGGCTGGGAAGAACAGGCGGCCGCGCTGATCTTTTTGGAGCTGGGGTTTACCCGCTACGATCCGGCAAACGACCGGTTCGCGGCGGCGCAGGATATCGTCCACAGGAACTTAAGCGAAAGCGCCTGGTTTGGCGCTTTGGGCAGCGCCCAATAAACAAGGAGGAGACCATTATGGATTACAAGAGCAAGATTCGCACGATCCCCGACTTTCCCAAGGAGGGCATACTGTTTCGGGATATCACCACGCTGATCAAGGATAAAGAGGCCTATTCCGCTTTGATCTCGCAGATCGCGGACTCGCTGCGGGGGCTTAATATCGACATCGTCATCGGGCCCGAGGCGCGCGGGTTTGTCATGGGCTCCGCCGTGGCCTACGCCGTGGGCGCGGGTTTTGTGATGGCGCGCAAGCCGGGCAAACTACCCTGGAAAACGAAACATATCGAATACGGCCTGGAATACGGCGCGGACGTGCTGGAAGTGCACGAGGACGCGATCTTGCCCGGGCAGCGTATCGCGCTGGTGGATGACCTGCTGGCCACGGGCGGCACGGCCAGGGCCACGGCCCAGCTCTGCGAGGAGATGGGCGGCGAGATGGTCGCCATGCGGTTCGCCATTGAACTTCTTGAACTCAACGGAAGAGACTTGCTGACAGGCTATGATGTTGAATCGGTAATTCAATTCTAAATAAGAGTGGAGTGTTGAGAGTTGAGAGTTGAGTAAAGGAAGAAACCCCTACGGGCTTTCCTTTGAATGATAAACGCAGGCGAACTATCTGATTCAAAAACTGCGTCAGCAGTTTTTTCATTCACTCCACTCTCAACACTTAACTCTCAACACTAACGACATCATGAACGAATTGCTTCTAAAATTCGAATTCCGTTTCGGCGAGGCCAACCTGGCCTTGCTGGAAAACGCGCTGGCGTTTGCCGACCGCGCGCACGCGAACCAGCTGCGCGAGTCGGACGCGCCCTATATCGAGCACCCTGTCGCCGTCGCGGCCTATCTGCTGGAGATGGGCCTGGACATGGCGACCGTGGTGGCCGCGCTGCTGCATGACACGATCGAGGACGGGGACGATGTCACGACTGAGCTGCTCGAAAAGGAGTTCGGGCGCGAGGTCGCGCTGCTGGTCGACGGCGTGACCAAGTTGACCAAGTCCGGCAAGCAAACCTATATCACCAAAAAGCAGGAGCAGAGCGAAAACCTGCGCAAGCTCTTTCTCGCGATCGCGGCCGATGTGCGCGTGGTCATCATCAAGCTGGCCGACCGCCTGCACAATATGCGCACGCTGGCGTTTTGCGCGCCGGCCAAACAGACGCGGATCGCCAAGGAGACGCTGGAGGTCTACGCCCCGCTCGCGCACCGTTTCGGCATGGGCGCGATCCGCAGCGAATTAGAGGACCTGTCCTTTGCCTACCTCATGCCCGAGGAGTTTGAAAAGACGCGGGCGCTGGTCGGCAGCCAGCAGGCGGAGCGCGTGGAGGCCTTAAACTCCGCCATGCGCGACATGGAAGAAATGCTGACCGAGCAGGGCATCGAGGCCAAGCTCGCGGGCCGGCCCAAGCATATCTATTCCGTCTACCGCAAAATGCAGCGGTCCAATGCGGGGATCAACGAGGTATATGATCTGATCGCCATTCGCGTGATCGTCGATTCGGTCAACGACTGCTACGGCGCGCTGGGCGTGATCCACGCGGCCTGGAAACCGCTGCCCGGGCGGTTTAAGGACTATATCGCCATGCCCAAGCCGAATATGTACCGCTCCCTGCATACCACGCTGATGAGTCCGGACGGCATTCCCTTCGAGGTGCAGCTGCGCACGCAGGAAATGCACGAGATGGCGGAGTACGGAATCGCGGCGCACTGGATGTATAAGGAGGGCCGGAGCGTCGAGACCGTGCTGGACAAAAAGACGCACTGGCTGCGGCAGGTTTTGGAGGCCAATGAGATGGCCGAGAACAGCCGCGAGTTTACGGACAGCATCTTAAAAGACTTTTTGGGCGAGTATGTCTTTGTGCTCTCGCCCCAAGGCGAGATTTTCGACCTGCCGGTCGGCTCCACACCGCTCGATTTTGCCTACCGGATCCATACGAACATCGGCCACCGCACCCAGCACGCGCGCGTCAACGGCGCCATGGTGCGCTTGGATTATATCCTCAAGACCAACGACGTGGTGGAGATATTGACCGGCGGCGAGAAGGCGGGCCCCAGCCGCGACTGGCTGAACATCGTAAAGACGCAGTCCGCCAAAAGCAAGATCCGGCAGTGGTTCAAACGCGCGGGCCGCGAGGAGAATATCCAAAAAGGACGGGAAATGTTGGAGGCGGCCGCCAAGAGGCAGGGCCAGTCCCTGGCCGTGCTCTTAAAGCCCGAATATTATCAGGACGTGTTAAAGCGGCATAACTTTGCCGCGCTGGACGATATGTACTCCGCCATCGGTTTCGGCGGCGTGGCGAGCGGGCAGATTTTGCACAAGCTCATGGATATGCACCGCAAGGCGACCAAGCTGGAGGAAATGAGCCGTCGGTTGACGTCCTCCGGCCCCGCCGCTGCCGCGCCCGTGCCCAAGTCGCGCGTGCACCCGCACGGCATTGTCATTCATGGCGACCCGGGCATGGCGGTGCGGTTCAGCCACTGCTGCAACCCGCTGCCCGGCGACGCGATCGTGGGATACATCACGCGCGGGCGGGGCGTGTCCATTCACCGCGCGGACTGCAAGAACGTCCGTTCCCTGGGCCAGGAGGCGGCGCGCATGATCGACATCGAGTGGGCCGCCGCGACGCAGGGCGCGTTCACCGTCTCGGTGCGCGTGCACGCGGTGGACCGGGTCGGGTCCATTATGGAGATATCCAAGCTGCTGGTCAACCAGAACATCAGCGTCTCGGATATGAACTGCCGGGCCCAGCCCGAGGGCCATGTGATCATCGACATGAGCTTTACGGTGCAAAGCGCTGAGCAGCTCGCCCTGATTTTGCAGGGCCTGAAGAAACTGAAGGTCGTGATGGATGTGTATCGGATTGACAGGTGAATGTACAATGTACAAACTACAAACTACAATTGAGGAAGAAAAGCCCCGGGTCCCCGCCCAGCACCTGGCATCCGAACCAGGTGCTGGATGGGGTGGATTGGCGGCTTTTCCTCTGAACAATGGGCTTAAGCCACCCATCAAATGTGCCGCCGAGAGCGGCACTCCTTCATTGTAGTTTGTAGTTTGCACATTGTAGTTTGAGGTAAGTATGAAAGCAGTAGTACAACGCGTTTCCTCCGCGTCCGTGACGGTGGAGGGACAGATAACGGGGCAGATTGGCCACGGACTGATGGTCTTACTGGGAATCGCGGTCGATGATAGGGAGGCCGATTTGGCCTATATCACCAAAAAGATTTTGGGACTGCGCGTGTTTGACGACGAGAAGGGCGTACCGAATCTATCCGTGACCGATGTGGGCGGCAGCGTGCTGGTCGTTTCACAGTTCACGCTTTAC
>WRCT01000023.1 GCA_009783775.1 Clostridiales bacterium
CCTGCTGAGCTAATGGCGCTCGTATGAAATTGTGGGACTCAAGGCGAGTGTACCTCCTCCCACTTAGGAGGCGACCGCTCTATCCTGCTGAGCTATAGGCGCATATGAGTTACAAGTTGCAAGTTACAAGGACGCTCACGCGGGCCTTATAATAACAACTGCGACTGACGGTAGACGTCGCCGCTGCCGAGGGTGAGGACCAGGTCGCCGGGGCGGGCGTGCTCGTTTAGCCAGGCGCGAACTGCCTCGAAGGTGGGCACATAGCACGCATTTTGCGCGCTTTCATTGATAGCACGGACCATATCACGCGCGTGAATGAGGCCCGTGTCCACCTCGCGGCCGGGGTAGATGTCCGTCACCAGTACCTCGTCCGCCAGGGCAAAGCAGGTGACGTTTTCGGAGAACAGGGTTTTCGCGCGCGTGTAGCTGTTGCATTGGAACACGCAGAACAGGCGGCCGTGCGGCACGCGGCTCGCGGCCTCCAGCGTCGCGCGGATCTCGCTCGGGTGGTGGCCGTAATCGTGAAAAATACGCAGGCCGTCCCGCTCGCCCAGCAGTTCAAAGCGGCGCTTGGCATGGTGATAGCCACCGATCGCGCTGCGGTAGCTCTCAAAATCGCAGCCAAGCTGTTCCGCCACGGCGTAAGCGGCCAGCGCGTTGAGGATATTGTGCGTGCCAGGTACGGACAGTTGCACGCGCCCCATCGGGACGCCCTGCTGCATCAGGGTGAACGAGGGGTTGCCGAGACCGTCATAGCCGATATCCGCCGTGTGACAGTCGCCTTGGGCCAGGCCGTAGGTCAGCACACGGTGTGAGGTTTCGGCGAGCAGTCTTTTGACCTCCGGATCGTCGATATTGCCGATGACCAAACCGCCCGACCGCACCAGGGAGATAAACGCGCGAAAGGTTTCGACGATATGCGCAAAGTCGCGGTAGCAGTCGAGGTGGTCATTGTCAATGTTATTGATGAGGGCGAGCGTGGGCGAAAGCGTGAGAAAACTCTGCACATACTCGCAGGCCTCGGTGATGAACAGATCGGGATCGCCCACCTGCACGCCGCCTTGCAAGATGTCCACAAAGCCGCCCACGTGAATGGTCGCGTTTAGCCGGGCGGCCTTTGCGATATGCGCCAGCATGGCGGTGATGGTGGTCTTGCCGTGGCAGCCCGCGATGGCGACGACCTGCGCGGACCGCTGTGACATCTTGCCCAGCAGCACGCTGCGCTCCATTTCGGGTATCCCTTGCTCACGTGCATAGACGCGTTCCGGATTATCCGGTTTGATCGCGGCGGAGTAGACCACAAGGTCCGGCGCGCCGACGTTCTCCGCCGTGTGGCCGATGGAAACGGGTATGCCGATCTTCTCCAGCTGCGCGGTGAAAATGCCGCGTTCGCGATCCGAGCCCGTGATCTCGTGGCCCTGCGCAGCCAGAATCTGCGCCAGCCCGCTCATGCTGCAGCCGCCAATGCCGATGAAGTGAATTTTCTTGCAGTTGTCCAAATCGACAGTCGTCATGTGTTTTTCCTCACCCCCGTTATTATACGCGGGTTTTTCTGTTTTGGCAACAGGCGACTGCCAATCCGACAAAGCGGCGGGAGCAAGCCCCCGCCCTACTTTAATTGGGCAACTCTTTTACCCAGCACCTTCTGCGCTTGTGCTGCGTGGTGTTGAACATACGCCAGCCGGACATGACATCCTGGTTGGTCTCCAGGTTGGGGCCGGTCTCCGCCACCTTGACGCCGTGCTGCATGGCCTTGCGGCCCAGGATATCCAGCGCGACCAGCTGCAGACCCGCGCCCTTCAGGTCGGGCCGCACCGCGATCAAGAACATATCCCAGCGGTCGTTGTAGCCGTATAGCGCGCGCAGCAGATGGAACCAGCCGAAGGGCAGCATACGCCCGCGCGACTTTTGGTTGGCGCGCGCCAGCGAGGGCCCGCCCAGGCCGAAACAAACCAGTTCGTCCTTGTCGTTGTAGAGAAAACAGGAGCTTTTGTCCTGCACGATGGGCAGGAACTCCTTGACGTATTTGTCGACCTGGCGCGGTGTGAGCGGCACCATGCCGAAGAGCACCAAATAAGCTTGGTTATATAGTTCGAACACATCGCGCACATAGCGCGGAATCTGCTTTTTGTCCGACAGGTCCTTGACGGTCAGCGCGTGTTTTCTGCGGATATGACCGACCAATTTGGTCAGGCGGGCCGGCATTTCTTTGGGGATCTCGACCAGGTGCTCGACCCAGTCGATCTCCTTGACATAACCCGCCCGCTCCATCTGCGTGACATAGTAGGGATAGTTGTAGTAGGTGATGAACATGGAGAGTTGGTCAAAGCCCTCGACCAGCATACCCTCGCGGTCCATATCGGAGAAACCCATCGGCCCGTGTACGGCCTCGCAGCCCTTCTCACGGGCGTAGTCTTCGACCGCCGCCAGCAGGGCGTCGACCACCTCGTCGTCGTCGATGAAGTCGAACTGGGAGAAGATCATGTACTTCTTGCCGAACTTCTGATTCGCGCGATGGTTGAGTATGGCCGCTACGCGCCCGACGATCTTGCCGTCCCGCCGCGCCAGCAGGGCCTTGCCCTCGCAGTATTCAAAGGCGGGGTTGTCGGGCAGCCAGTCATTGACCTGGCTTGCGATCATGTCTGACACATAGTAGGAGTTGCCCTTGTAGAGCTTGTTGGGAAAAGTGACGAATTTTGTCAGCTCGCGTTTGCCTTTCGCCTCGGTGATGGTTACCATGAGAGCCTCCTTTTCTTGCGCAGGACAGCCAAGCCGACCAGCGCAAAGCCTGTCAAAAGTATGGGCAGAACCAGGGGTGTGCCCTCGCCGGTCTTGGGACGCGGCGGTTCCTGCGCAGTGACGCCAAAGAGTCCGAACGGGGAGAGGTCGGAGGTTAGATCAAACCAGACCACTTCGTCTTGAAATCCGGAGCTGATTGTTCGCATCACACCATCCGGATTCTGATAGACCACGATAACATCCACAGCGTCCGCAAAGGCGGAGTCTATCATGCCTATCCCTTTGACTTCTCCTTCGGGCAGAGGGGTATCCGCGCCTGTTACCGTATTGATTATCCGGATATCATACAGCACGACAAGCTGCCTTCCCGCGGCCAGCCGCGCCGCGAAGGCGTCGTAGCGCGGGTCGGTCCAATGTACAGGCGTGATGTACAACCTCGCGTACCACGGCAGATCTCCCCCATTATTGACCTCCCCCGCCTGCTCCTGCGCTGTATCCAGTTTATCCAACACATTCTGCGGGATCTGGCTCTGTTCGCCTTCGGACAGCCCTTCCAGTTTTTTTGTGACCTCGGTTACTTTGTCCGCGTCGTCTGAATCTTTGATTGGATTCGGCAACGCGTTGATGGCGTCGATCCCTTCCTGGGTCGCGGGGGTCTGTTTAATCGTCATCGTGCCCTTGACAAAGGTGATGGTGTAGTTGGGGTTTGAAAGCGGCACATCTTGCACGATGTCATACGAGCCCACGTTCACGCCGTTGTGCTTGAGTCTTCCGGTCAGGGTGTCGCCGCTGAGCAGCGCGGGGCTGGCCGCGAAGGTCAGCGCGGGGTCGGGATCGCCGAGATATTTCCACTGGTCATCAGCCGTCACCGTAACGGGCGCCTGCGCGATGACAAAGGACACGCTGCGCGCTTGGGTCGGGTTTTCGTCGGTATTCCATTGGTGATTGCTGTCCGGCGTCACCGTGGCCTCATGCGTGCCCGCGCTGGTCGTTTCGTTGTTCAGAACAGTATAGCCCGTGCCTGCCCCCACACCCGTCTGTGCCGTACCGTTGTAGACCAAACCCGTGGCCGCCGTTGGAACGGGTATGGGTTTGCGCGCAACCGCAACGGTCACGGAAATGCCTGTCACCTCATTGAAGTTCGCGGTATTGGTCGGCACAAACTTCACGGTGAAGGTGTTGTCACCCGCGTCGCCCACGCTTGTGGTCGTCGCCGGCTCCCAAGAGAACCCCGCAGGCAGGGGAACATTTGCCAGCGTTTCACCATAGATTGCCGTCAAGCCGGTGGGGGTTGTGAATGAGGGTGTGGCCTTCTCCACGCTGAAGTTATTATGCGTGCCCGTGGAGCCGTTGAAATTGCCGTCGCCGCTGTAGACCACGCTGAAGTCATGGCTGCCCGCGCCCAGGCCTGTGGCCTCGAAGGTCGCTATGCCGCTCGCGTCCAACGCCACATCAGCCGCCAATACGGCCGTGCCGTTGTAGAAGGTAACGGTTCCTGTCGGCGTGCCTGCTGACGGGGCGTTTGCGGTCACGGTGGCGGTCAGGGTAATCGCCGTGCCGTAATCCTGCGGCGAGGCAGGCGCGGCGGCGAGCGAGGTTGTGGTGTCGCCCTTGTTCACAACCTGGGTTATCTCTGTGGCGGTGGATGTGCTGTGGTTCGTGTCGCCATCGTATACGGCGGTGATCCCATGGCTGCCGACAACAAGCGCGGAGGTCGTGTAAGCGGCAACACCGGAGGACAGCGTGCCCGTGCCGAGCAACGTCTCGCCGTTATAGAATTTCACCGTGCCGGATGGCGTGCCGCTGCCCGTTGTCGTTACGGTCGCGGTAAAGGTCACGGACTGTCCGAATACCGACGGGTTTTGGCTCGAAGTCAGCGTGGTCGTCGTGCCGTCCTGTGCGACCGTAATGTCCGCGCCTGTGGTGGAGGTCACGCCCAGGAAGGTGAACCGGACGGTCTTGCTGCCCGCCGTGGCGGTGATATTGGAGGGCATATCGTTGGTCACGCCCGTCTCATCATAGTCAACCGCCTCGGTGAGATCGCCCGTAAAGGTCAGCGTCAGCCGCGTGCCCGCGAGGCTGGCCGTATCGCCAATGGCGTAGGCCGCCGTGGTCGGCTGGGTCGAGACCGCGACGGCTGTCAAGGCGTTTGCGCCCGCCTCCACCGCGCCGTAGGTGACCGCGCCTGAAGTCGGCCGCGCCGCGCCCAGCTGGTCCTTTGCCAAGGCCGCACCCGGGACCGCTGTCGCCGTGCCTGCCGCGATACCGTTTGTGAGAACCTTATGCGTGCCGCTGGCCGCGTCAAAGGCATTGAATCCAAACACCTGACGGACGGTCACATTCACCGCAGGGCTGCTGTCCGGAATGGGCCGGTCCTCGATTAGGTTTTGACCCGTGGTCAGATCAATGCTGCCGGTTCCCAGCGTGGCGGTCTGGCGCGGCGCTGTGCCGCCGGCGTCGGTGTTGCCTGTGAGAATACTGTTGGAGAGCGTCACAGCCGCACCGGATGGCGCGAACAGACCGCCGCCATGGTTGTTTGTAATCGTGCAGTGGGTCAAAAGGGTAACCGTGCCCGTGTGGACCGCACCGCTGTTGGTGCTATTCACGCGATTGCCCGACAGGGTGGCGTTGGTTATGGTCAGCGGCGGCGCAGCGGTTGCATGGACCGCACCGCCGGAAGACGCCACGTTGCCCGTAAACCATGTGGCGTTGATGTTGGTGGTATCCCGCACAATCACAGCACCGCCGGAGTTGACCGTCGTATTGCCCGAAAAACCGCAGCCTTCCAGGGTAAGTGTTCTGTACGCATACAGGCCGCCGCCGGAGCCGCCCGCCTCGTTGTCCGTGAACGTGCAGCGGGTCAGGTTCGCCGGAGTCCAGGTATACAGGCCGCCGCCGGAGCTTGCTGTGCCCGCGCTGTTCTCTGTAAAGGTACAGTCAACAAGCGTGACAAGACCTGTATCGGCAAGGGCCATAAAGCCGCCGCCGGCGCTGGCAAGTCCCGTCTGGTTGCCGTTGAAGGCGCAGCGCGTCAACGTGGCGTTGGCATTCGTGAAAAGCCCGCCGCCGGGGGCGCCCGCTTTGTTTTCGGACAGGGTGCAGTCGGTCATATTGGCGACGCCGCCGATGTGCGCGCCCCCGCCTTCGTTGTCCGCCGTATTGTCAATCACCTTGCAGTCGTTCATGGTGACGGGGCCGTTGGAGAACAGGCCGCCGCCGTTGGTGCCGGCTGTATTGCGGGTGAATGTGCAACCGTTCAGCATAGCCGCTGCCGATGTGCTGCTCAAAAACAACCCGCCGCCGAAACGGTTGCCGATGCCGCCGGTTGCGTTGTTTGTAAAGACGCAGCCGGTCAGGTTGGTGATACCGGATGAGGCCGCCGCCCCGCCGCCGTTGCTGCCGCCGCCGGAAACCGTGTTGCCCGAAAAGCTGCAGTCTGTCAGCGTCACACCGTTCGCCTCCAGCGCACCGCCGCGCACCGTCGTTCCCGCGTTTCCGTTTGCCGTGTTGGCGAAAAAGCTGCAGCCGCCGGCCGATATCGCACCGCCCGTGGCGACCGCACCGCCGCCGGTGTTGACACTGCCGCCGCTTGCCGCGTTGCCGACAAAGGCGCAGTTTCTGAGCGTGGCGGTGTTGGCGAACAGTCCGCCACCCCATACATTTGCCGCAGGGCCCGCCGCGTTGCCATCAAAGCGGCAGCCGTTGAAAACGGCATTGTCGCGCGCGAACGCACCTCCGCCGCCAAGGCGGCCGGTGTTATCCGAAAAATCACAGAAAGCCAAGGTGAGGGCATTGGCCGCAAAGACCCCGCCGCCGACGCCGGTGGCATTGTTGTTCTCAAAGACACAATGCCGCGCCGCGACCGTGCCCTCGCTGTTGATTCCCCCGCCGTAACCGTTGTCAGATGAGGGGGCATTCCCGTTTATGATATTCAAACCGTAATAATGGGTCGTCCCCGAACCGGATGCGTTAAACACGCGGGTGTTCGTTTGCCCCAACGCGTCTACGGTGATCTCCGGCTTGCCGCCCGCGCCCAGCCGACCGATGATCATGACATCGTCCGCGACGGGAATGGCCGAGCCCGCCGCCAGGTTGATATGGAACGCGCCTGTGTCAAAGTACACTACGCGCTTATCTGGCAGAGGCGCTGTGCTGTAGGCCGCCGCGTCCGCCACCATCTGGCGTAGGGAGCCCGCACCCGCGTTATTGCTGCTGGTGATAAGCCAACTGCGTGCCGTCAGATTCACCGCGCCGAACAGGCAGGACGCGCCAACCGCGCCGCGGGAGTTGCCCGCCGCATCGGTTTCGTAGCCCGCCAGCACTGTCGCCATGAAGGATTGACCCGGCCGCGGCATGAGATAGTTAAAGGTGAGAGTGTTGCCGCCGAAAATTGCTGCGTATGTTGGCGTATTCACATTCGCTCCGCCAGAGGCAATTCCTTGGTTTGTATAATCGGTCATCCCGTCCAGCGTAAAGAGGCAGTTTTCGGCGGTGATGTTCCCGGACGCATATACAAGGTATTTGTCAAAGAAACCCTTTTGGTTTCTGGCAAAGGTGCAGTGGGTGAGGTTTACGTCGCCGCCCACGCCAGAAATTGCCGTGACCTGCAGAAGACCGTCGCCCGCGGTACCCGAGGGGTGAAGGTTGTTAAAGAAGGTTGTGTTGACCGCCGTGACGTTCGCGCCCGCGGTATACATGACGGACATACCCGTATTGTCCGCGAAGGCGCAGTTTAACAGCTCTGTGTTGGCGCGGGTGTACAGGCCCACGCCGACCGAGCCTCTGTTGCTTGTAAAGACACAGCCCGAGAGCGTTGTCACGCCGCTGATGTACGCGCCGCTGCCGAAGGCGCTTGGGCCAAAGTTATTGTGGAAGAGGCAGTCCGTCAGCGTGGTTGCGCCGCCGATATACAGCCCGCCGCCGCTGCCGGTGCTGTTGGTAATGGAATTGCCGGCAAAGGCACAGTCGGTCAGTGTGGCCGCGCCGCCGATGTACGCGCCGCCGCCTGAGTAGCCGATATTATCCAGGAAGGTGCAGCCGCCCAGCGTGGCGCTGCCGTTGACGCGCAGACCGCCGCCGGTTGTGCCTGCCGTATTGCCGACAAAGGTGCAGTTGTATAATGTGGCGTTGCCTGCGACCCGCAACCCGCCGCCGTTGGAATCGGTTTGATTGCCTGTGAACACACAGTTTTCAATGACGGCATTCCCCGTGATGTTCACGCCCGCGCCGTCACCGGGCGCGCTGCCGTTTTCCAGCGTCAAGCCGCGCAGGGTCAGGTCGGCGCTGCATCGGATCAGCCGAAACGCGTTGCTCGAACTTCGTTTGATGGTGACGACTCCACCGCCGTCGATCGTGAGACTCTTGCTGAAACTGAGCTCGTTGGTCGTCAGCGTGACGGTGGTCACGCCCGGCGCGAAGGTGATGGTGTCGCCGTCCTTGGCGCCGGCTATCACGTCACGCAGCGAATCGTTGCCGACGTCGCTCCCGTTTTTGACCACGAGCGTTGGCACAGTCGGCGCGGCTTGGGTCTCTCGCGCGACGGGAACGGCAAAGACGGACAGCGCAAGCACAACCGCCACGACAATGGAAAGCGCCGTTTTTGAGATTTTGCAAGTTGTTTTTAACATGGTTCAACCCTCCCCTGTTTTATATGCGTTTCTTGCTTTTTATCTTAATGCTCCCACTTGAGCTTGCGTCCGCCGATCAAGTGCAGATGCAGGTGCGGCACGCTCTGCCCGCCGTCCGGTCCGATGTTGGTGGCCAAACGGTAGCCGGTTTCGTCGATACCCGTCTCCCCCGCTATCTTACGGGCCGCTGAGAACATCTTGCCGAGCAGGGCCGCGTCCGTCTCGGTAAGCTCGTGCGCGCTTTGGATATGACGTTTTGGCACAATGAGAATGTGCACCGGCGCCACGGGCGCGATGTCGCCAAAGGCAAAGACCTCCTCGTCCTCATAGACCGGCGGCACGCCCATTGCGCCGCTCGCGATTTTGCAGAAAATGCAGTCTATTTCCATAAAATCCTCCTCGTTAAAACCAGTATTTGTGCATTACGAAACTGTCAATCCTCCGCCCCTGCGGGGCACCTCCTTTCAAAAGGAGGCTTTATTTGCATTCAAGCCATCGTTGTCACCATGGCTCCTTTTGAAAGGAGCTGTCACAAAGTGACTGAGGATTGACCTCAACGCATTAGAGCCATGGTTCCCTTGCGCTCAATGAGACAGCCCGTTATCAGCTCGCCCTCGGGCGCGTTTGGGACGCGGACGCGGACGTAGTTCGGGGTATAGCCGCAGTTGTCCTCTTCGACAAGGACGGTTACTTGCTTGCCCAGCTGGGCCTGCACGAAGGTTTCTTCCAGTTCCTTGCCGATGGTCAGCAGTTCACGGGCACGCTGCTCTTTTACTGCCTTGGGCAGGTGGCCGGACATGGACGCCGCAGCCGTGCCCGGGCGCTTGCTATAGGGGAAAACGTGGATTCGGGCCAGGCCGATCTCGCGGATAAAGGCGCAGGTCTGCGCGTGTTCTTCTTCTGTCTCGCCCGGAAAACCGGCGATCAGGTCTGTGGTGATGGCGCAGTCGGGCATGGCGCTGCGCAGTATTTCTACCGCCGCGCGGTAGTCGGCCGTGGTGTAGCGGCGGTTCATGCGGGCCAGGACCGTATCGCAGCCGCTCTGCAGGGAGAGATGGAACTGTCCGCAGAGATTGGGGCTGGCCGCGCAGGTTTCCACAAAGCGCGGGGTTACAATATTGGGATCCAGCGAGCCCAGACGGACGCGGTCAAGGCCGGAGATCGACGCCGCCAGCGCGATTACATCGTTAAGGTCGGGTTCAAATGCGGCCAGGTTTATGCCCGTCAGAACCACCTCGCGGTAACCCGCGTTTGCCAGGGCGCGCAGTTCGCGTGCAACGCTTTCCAATGTGCGGGAGCGCGGTTTGCCGCGCGCGTAGGGAATGACGCAGTAGGCGCAGTAGTTCGCGCAGCCGTCTTGAATTTTCAGCGTGGCGCGCGTGCGGGTGTCGTGGGTGGCGGAAAGTTCTTCGAAGGCTGCGTTACTGGATTGCTTCGTCGTGCCGCCTTCGCTTTGCGGGGCTATGAGCTCCTCGCAATGACAAGAATGCAACTTGCGCACTTGTTCCACAATGCTCTTACGTCCGGTTGTGCCGAGTATCAGATCGACAAAGCCGAGCGCTTTCAGGTCGGCCACGTTGGTTTGGCCCAGGCAGCCCACGGCGACAATGCGGGCGTTGGGATTGCGGCGGTGGGCGCGGGAGAGCAGCTGGCGGGATTTTTTATCGCTGATCTGCGTCACGGTGCAGGTGTTGACAATGTAGGCGTCCGCTTGATCATCAAAGGACACGATCTCGTCTCCCGCCGCTTGGAACAGGGCGATCATGGCCTGGGTCTCGTAGTGGTTGACCTTGCAGCCCAGGGTGGCAAAGGCGACTCTCATGGCGAGACCTCGTACAGCACCTGCGCCAGCATGGCCGGACCCGCCGTCTCGGTGCGCAGAATGCGCGGGCCCAAGGATACGGGCACTGCGCCTTTGGCGACAAGTCGGGCGGCCTCATCGGGCGCAAACCCGCCCTCCGGACCGATGATCAGCGCGATCCGCTTGCCCACGCCTTGGCGCAGTGTCTCGCGGAGTGTTGTCTCCCGCTCTTCCTCATAGGCAAGCAGCACGGTGTCAAAGTCGGCAAAGCATAGTTCCTTCAGGTGGCAAAGCGGCAGTACGGCGGGCACAATGCCGCGCTTGCTTTGCTTGGCCGCCTCCCGCGCGACGCGGGCATAACGCAGTCTTTTCTTTTCAAAATCACGCGTTGGCAGGGCCACGCAGCGTTCGGACAGAACGGGTTGGATGGCGCAAACGCCCAGCTCCACACACTTCTGCGTGATGGTCTCCATCTTGCCCGCTTTGGGCAGGCATTGCAGGAGGTTTATAAAGTGTGCAGGCTCCGTGCCGGAGGGTTGCCAGTCACCCGCTTTTGCCAGCACCTCGTCGTTTGAAACGGCAATGATTTCGCCCAGGCAGACGTTATCGCAGCCATCGCAAAGCTCCACGGGGGCGCCGACCGCAATCCGCAGTACCTTGGCAAGGTGCTTTGCGTCATCGCCCGTTATTCGTATTGTTTCGCCCTCGTTGGGGCGTTCCGCAAAAAATCGTTCCATGTTACCTTACGCAGCAGGCGTGCCATTCGCCTTCGGATAAACGGGATAATATGCGATAGTTGCAGGCCTCCAAAGCGGCCTCTACGTCCGGCACGCGTTCGCCGATGATACCGGAGAGGATCCAACGGCCGTCCGGCGCGAGCAGGGGTTTGACAATGGGCGCCAATGCGATTACCGCGTCGGCTACGATATTGGACAGAATCACTTGATATTTGCCCGTGAGCGTTGCGGCAAAGGCAGTATCCGTCAGCACATTGCCGATTCGTACCGTCATGCGGCCCGCGATGCCGTTTCGCTGCGCGTTCTCGCGCGTGACCTTTTCCGCCACGGGGTCGATATCCACGGCGGTCACATGGGCCGCGCCGAGCTTGACGGCGGCGATGGACAGAATGCCGCTGCCACAGCCCAGGTCCAGCACCCTGTCGCCCCCGTGAATCGCCTGTTCCAGCAGTTCCATGCAAAGGCGCGTGGTCTCGTGCGTGCCCGTGCCGAAGGCCATGCCCGGGTCGAGCAGCAGGATCTCGCGCTCGGTTTCGAGCGGTTCCTCCCAGGAGGGCAGAACCAGCAGGCGCTGGCCAACGGGCGTGGGGCCCCAGAATTGTTTCCAGTTATCCGCCCAGTCGGATTCTTCCACCACGGATAGGGTAACGTTTATCTGCTCGGACAGGGCCAAAACCGCAGTACGCGCCATCTCGATTATCGGTCGGCTTTCCGGCAGATCGGGCAGCCAGGCACGCACGCGCGGCGTTTCCGCGCCCAGTGTCTCCAGGGCGGCGTAATCCCAGAACATATCGTTCTCGCGAAGGCCCGCCGCAACGGTCTCCTTGCTTTCCTCTATGGAGACGGATTCAAGACCAACGCCCAGCAATGCCGCGCACACAGGGTCCAAGCCTTGGTCCGTTGTTTCCACTGTCAGTTCCAGCCAATTCATACGAAATTACTATAGCATCTTTTTTGGAAAAAGTCACGATTATTACGCAAATGGGAGATGACAAGAAGTGGCTTATGTTGTATAATACAGCAATAGTCACTATTTGTGGAGAGCTGTCCTTTTGGGAGAATTGTTTCATCATACGCCTATAATGGTGTCCGAAGTCCTGTCCCTGCTGGCGCTTAAGCGCGGCGGCATCTATGCGGACGGGACCCTGGGCGGCGGCGGACACGCGCACGCGATTCTGGAGCGATTGCCGGCCGGCAGCCGCCTGATCGGCATTGACCGCGACAGGCAGGCTTTGGCGGCGGCGACGGAACGGCTCAAGGATTACGGAGAGGTTTTCACGCCTGTACATGGCAACTTTCACGCGCTGCCGGAGATATGTCCGCAAGGTTTGGACGGTATTTTGCTGGATCTTGGTGTGTCCTCGCACCAGTTGGATACAGCCGAGCGCGGGTTTTCCTACCGCCAGGCCGCGCCGCTGGATATGCGCATGGACCAGAGCGGCGGTCTGACCGCCGCGGATGTGGTGAATACATGGTCCGAGGCCGAGCTGGCACGAATCTTTCGCGACTATGGCGAAGAGCGGTTCGCCAAACGTATCGCGGCGCGGATCGTCGAACGACGGCCCTTTACGGATACGGTGGAGCTGGCGGGCTTTATCGCGGGCTGTATCCCTGCCAAGTTTCGCGAAAGGGATCAGCACCCTGCCAGGCGCTGTTTCCAGGCGCTGCGCATCGCGGTCAACGATGAGCTGGCCCCCCTGCCCGACGCGCTGCAAAAGGCGCATGACCTGCTGGCGCCGGACGGCAGACTGGTCGTGCTGACCTTTCACTCGCTGGAGGACCGCATTGTCAAACAAACCTTCGCGCGGTTCGCGAGCCCCTGCACCTGTGACCCGCGCGCGCCGATCTGCACCTGCGGCTTAAAGCCCACCGGACGGATTTTGACCCGCAAGCCGATCACCGCGAGCGCCGAGGAACTGACACAAAACAGCCGCAGCGCCTGCGCGAAGTTAAGAGCATTCGAGCGGAACGCATAAATTGCAGTAGTACTACAATATTTTTGAAAGAGGAGACAGATGGACGTTACCTTCGACAGCGGCAAATCCGGCAAGCGCCCGCCGCGCACCAGAATCTACGCGCCGACGCACAAGCCTGCGGCCAAGCAGGTGACGTATATTCGTTTTGAAGACGACACCGACGCCGCGCCGCTCGCCGTGCAGCCGCAGCCCAACGTGGCAGAGCTGGAAGAACTGCCGGCCGCCGCGCAACCGAAGGCCATGACCATGCAGTCCAAGATTCTGCTGCTGCTGGCTATCTTTTTGGTTTCGGCCACTATTCTGCTGGGATTGCGGGGCAACGCGGAGATCGCCCGAATCTATACGGATATCGCCAGACTGGATAAGGAGATCGGCAGTATCGAGGAGGAGCTCTCGCAGATCAAAAAGGACCAGGGCGCTATGAGCGGTTACATCGCGATCCGCGACTCGAACGAGGAAGCGGGACGCATATTGAATTGGAACACGGATTAGGAGTTGCATGGAAATAGCCAGGCGAAAACGGAAGGTGCGTATCTCGGCGGCAAAACAAAAGCTGCTGGTTTTGATTGTGCTGTTTTCCGCCATGTTCGCCGTGCTGATCGGACGCCTGTACTGGGCTTCTATCGTCAAGGGCGAGGAGTTTTCTGAAGGCGCCCTGCGGCAGTGGCGCATGAACACCTCCCTGCGCGCGCAGCGGGGCGAGATTCAGGACCGCGACGGCACCGTGCTGGCCACCAGCTATACCACCTATCAGGTCTGCGTGAATCCGCGCGCCATTAAGCCTGACGACAGGGAGCGCGTCGCCGTTATCCTTGCCGACACGTTGGGGCTGGATTATGACTTTGTGTTAGAGAGAGTCAAGCGAGTCGAGCGGCAACAGATTAAGATCAAGGACCAGGTGGAGAAAACCGAGATCAACTCACTTGCCGCAAAGCAGCTGGGCAGCGGCGTGAGCTATTACTCCGACGTGAAACGCACCTACCGCGAGGGCAATCATTTTTCGCAGCTTTTGGGGTTCACGAATATTGACGGCGACGGGCAGACCGGCCTGGAGCTGACTTATAACTCCTATCTGGCGGGTATCAACGGGCGGCAGATCGCCGAGACCGACCGCGACAACCGGCCCATACCGGGCGGTATGCAGGATTTTGTGGAGCCCGTGCCCGGTGACAATGTGATTTTGACGGCGGACACCGGCCTGCAGAGTATGCTGGAATCCACGCTGGAGATGTGCGCCATTGTCAACCGCGCCCAGACCGTGCAGGGGTTGCTTATGAACCCCATGACGGGCGAGATTTACGCGATGGGCTGTTACCCCTCTTATGACCCGAACTTTCCGCCCAGAACGGACGCGAAACTGCTGCTGGAAATGGCGAAAAACCGTATGGTGACGGATACCTATGAGCCGGGCTCGACTTTCAAAGTCGTGACGCTGGCCGCCGCGCTGGACCTAAACGCGATCACCACGGCTTCCAGCTTTGACTGCGGCGGCGCGCTGCGTGTCTCGGGCCAGCCGATCCGCTGCTGGAAACGTGCCGGCGGGCACGGGCATCAGAGTTTGGAGAAGGCTGTGCAGAACAGCTGCAACTGCGCCTTTATGTCGATGGCCTTGAAGATGGGCCGCGACGCGTTTTATGAGTATATTTACGCCTTCGGATATGATACGGCCACGGAGGTGGGCCTGACCGGCGAAACCAGCGGCACGGTCACGCACCGCAAGTATATCCGCGACACCGACCTGGCGCGTATCGGGTTCGGGCAGAGTATTTCCAATACGGGTATGCAGCTGGCGATGGCCGTCTCCGCCGCCATCAACGGCGGGGAGCTCTTAAAGCCCTATATCGTGTCCGAGATCGTCAGCCAGACCGGCGAGGTTGTTTTGAAAAATGAGCGCACGGTGATCCGCCGCGTGATCAAACCAGAGACCTCCGTCCTCATGCGCGGTATTCTGCAGAGCGTGGTGGAGGAGGGCAGCGGCCGAAACGCGCAAGTGCCGGGCTATACGGTGGGCGGCAAAACGGGAACCGCGCAGAAATACGAGGAGGACGGCTCTGTTTCCAGCACGCGCCTGATCGCGTCCTTTGTCGGGTTCGCGCCTGTCTCCGATCCGCAGTTCCTCTGTCTGATCATCGTTGACGAGCCCGAGGTGCCCGTGGTTTTCGGCAGCACCGTCGCCGCGCCCTTTGTGCAGATCATGCTTGCCAACGCGCTCTCCTACACAGGCGTGCCGCCGGACAGCGAGACGGCCAGGGTCACGGTGCCGGATCTGACCGGCATGACGGTGGACGAGGCAAAGGCCGAACTGCAAAAGTTACGCTTAACCGCCCTGTTCTCTGAGAACGAGGCCACTGCCATGGTATCGCGTCAGGCGCCGCCCGCCGGGACCGTGGTGGTGCGCGACAGCGCCGTGATTTTATATACCTCCTGGACGACGTTCCTGCCCGAGGGCGAGGAGCAGCGCATGGTGCGTATGCCGAATATCATCGACAAGACCCGCCTGCAGGCCCTGGACTTGCTTGCCGAGGTTGGGTTGGTTATGGACTATGACCGCGCACGCAGCGCGGGAAAGGTCTCATCCGCAGAATATGAAGCGGGCACGATGGTCCCCTACGGGACCAGTGTGCGCGTAGAATTTAGATTCGAATCTTGATGGGGGAACTGTTATGACGGAGAGTATGTGGCTGTCACAAATCGCAAATGAGTTGGATGTAACGTTTACCGGCCAGGACACGTGGGTCACCAACGTGGACTATGATTCGCGCCGCGTGAAGAAGGGCAGCTTGTTTTGCTGTATTGTGGGCCTGGTGTCCGATGGACATGCCTTCGCGAAAGACGCTGTGAAAGCGGGCGCAGTCGCCTTGGTTTGTGAACGTCCCCTGCCCCTGCCCGTGCCGCAGATCATCGTGCCCGATTCGCGCAAGGCGATGGCACGCGCGGCCGCCTGTTTCTACCGTCACCCGCAACGCGAAATGCAGCTGCTGGGCGTGACGGGTACGAACGGCAAGACCTCTGTGACCTATATGGTAAAGGCCGCCGCCGAGCAGGCGGGCAAGAAAGTGGGGCTGATCGGCACCATCGGCAACCTTATCGGCGATACGCCGGTGGTTTCGCGGCATACCACACCCGAGTCGGCGGACCTTTACGCCCTGCTGCGGGATATGGCGGATGCCGGCGTGGAGATCGTCGTGATGGAGGTCTCATCGCACGCGCTGGCGCAGGATCGCGTATACGGACTGTTGTTTGACGCGGCCCTGTTTACGAATCTCTCGCAGGATCATTTGGACTATCACAAAACGCTGGAGGATTATCTGCTGGCCAAGAAACAATTGTTTTTCCAAACCAAGCTGGCAATTCTCAACGCGGACGACTCGCACGCCGAACAGCTCGCCGAGGGCCTGCCCTGCCCCATTCAGCGCATGGGCATTTACAGCGGGGCGGACTATCAGGCCAACGGCATTGAGATCACGCCCGAGGGCGTACGGTTTCATCTGCGTATGCCCGGGGCGGACAGCAATATCCGCCTGGGTATTCCAGGTTTGTTTACCGTCTACAACGCGATGGGCGCGGTGGCGCTGCTGCGCGCGCTTGATATCCCGTTGCGCGACATCAAGGCGGGGCTGGCCGGATTGTCCGGTGTGCTGGGCAGGCTGGAGGCAATCCCCATGGGCGACAAGCCCTACTCGGTATATGTGGACTACGCGCACACGCCGGACGCGCTGGAGAATGTGCTGCAAGTCAGCCGGGGGTTCACGAAGGGCCGGTTGATCTCGCTCTTTGGCTGCGGCGGC
>WRCT01000024.1 GCA_009783775.1 Clostridiales bacterium
ATTTGCGCCGGCAAATAATAAGAATTCCCGCACACAAATTCATTCTATAGTAAAGACAGTACCAAAACCCAAGCCGTCATTGCGGGCGTCGGGGTCCCCGCCAAGTCCCCAACCCACTCCAACAAATCTTTGATTTGTCGGGGACACCGGGACTTGGTGGGGTGACTTGACCCGCAATCTCCAGGCAATGAAGGAGACTGTCTTATGAACACTTACGGTTATATTCGCGTATCCGCCACCGACCAAAACGAGGACCGTCAGCTGACCGCCATGCGCGCGCTTGGCGTTCCGCCGGACCGGCTCTACATCGACAAACTCAGCGGCAAGGACTTCGACCGCCCGCGCTACCGTGCGCTGGCCCGCCGCCTCAAGTCCGGCGATTTGCTTTATGTCCAAAGCATTGACCGCCTGGGTCGCAACTATGAAGAGATCCAAAACCAGTGGCGCCTGCTCACCAAGGAGAAGGGCGCAGACATCTGCGTGCTCGATATGCCGCTGCTCGACACGCGCCTGCACAAGGACCTGATCGGCACCTTCATCTCCGACATCGTGCTGCAAATCCTGTCCTTCGTCGCGCACAGCGAGCGCGACAATATCCGCAAGCGCCAGGCCGAGGGCATCGCGGCCGCCAGAGCGCGCGGCGTACAGTTCGGCCGCCCTGTCAAAAAGCCCCCGGAAAACTTCACCCAACTGGTAAAACTTTGGGAGCGCGGCAATCTGCCTATTTCGGAAGTCGTGGCCCGCTGCGGCATGGGCGAATCCACCTTCTACCGCCGTTTATTGGAGCTGCGGATCAGACAGGGCAAAAGATAAGCTCTCAAAAGGTGTACTTTTTGAGAGCCCATAATTACAAGTAAATATTATAACATTTGCCCTGCATTGTCAATAATTTCCGTGAAAATTAAACGAAATCTCTAAAAAACAGGCCCAACAAACCCAGCATTTACCATATGAGGACTAATGTCAAAAAGTACACCTTATGAGAATAGCTCAGAAATAATCGCAGGGGGAATTATTATGAAGAAGTTTTTATGTCTTATCCTAACCATTTGCCTGGCACTTTCGGTATTTGTGATTCCGCATAAGGAAACGCAGGCGGCAGGGGGAGTTCAGGCCAGAATTGATTCTCTTTTGCAATTATTTCCCCATTTGTCTTACTTTTCAGTTGACGGAAAGGCTTGCTCTCATGCAAGTGGCGTAGCCTGCAACACAGGAAACTGCAAGCTGGTAAATGTCATTAACGCACGTTTCCCAGAGTACAAAAGTGCCAACCTTAATGATGCGTCAACTTGCGCGTCTTTTGCGCGCTTTGCTTACTACTATATCTTTGGGCTGAATACCTATAACATAACTTCAAATTCGACGGTAGTTTCCCTATCTAATGCAAAGGTCGGCGATTTTGTGAGGATGAATAACGGCGCTCATTTTGCTATTTTTCTTTCGCAGGACAGTAGCTATGTCTATCTTTATGATTCAAATGGTGGCGTTGCCGACCCAAAGACAAACCGGGTTGGATACAATGTGAGATATGCCAAATCCTCACATACATTTACAATCTACCGCGCCAATAATTATGCTGCGATAGATGGAGATACGACCGTCACCATCTCCCTAACAGCAGTACCGTCCCCAAACGGCCCTCAAATAACAGTTTCCACGAATGGAACGGGAATGTACTATGAAGTTTACAAAAATGGGCTATTGTGGGTTGGAGAACCCATTCACGCCTCGAACTGGATCTGGGATTTTTCGATGTGGAACTTAGAACCGGGAATTTATGACTTTCGAGCACAGGCAAACCGCGGCAGTGTTGGCAGCGAGGTTAAGTCCTATAGTTTTACAATTGCCCCATCCATATCTCTGTCAGCAGTACCGTTCTATAACGGTCCACAAATAACGGTTATAACAAATGGAACTTGGATGCACTATCAAGTTTACCATGGTGGAATTTTAATCTATGATGAACCCGTTCATTCCTCGAGTAATTTCTGGGATTTTTCGAAGGTGAACTTGGGCCCGGGGCATTATACCTTTTATGTGCAGGCAGGCGCCAATGGTGTTGGCAGCGAGGTTAAGTCTTACAGCTTCATGATTTTTCCCTCCATATCTCTGTCAGCAGTACCGTCTCCGGCCGGCCCGCAGATAACGGTTACAACAAATGGGGCGGGAATGTACTGGTGCATTTTCAAGGATGACCAAGTGCTTGACGGTGGGTTTTCTGTCAGTTCAAGCAGAACTTGGGATTTCGCGCTGTGGTCCCTAGCGATAGGGAATTACACTTTTCACGCGCAAGCAAGCCACGACGGTTTGGGCAGCGAGTTAACAGTCTACGACTTTGTGATCGCAGCCCCATCGGGAACGCCTTCGCCGGCCCCTACTCCCACACGAACGCCTACGCCAACGCGGACACCGACGCCAAATCCGAACGCCAGCAAGATACGCGGCGACGCGGACTGCAACGGTGTGGTCAACGCGGCCGACGCGGCAGCGATTCTGCGGCATCTTGTCCAACTCAAGCTGCTTACGCCGGAAGGCTTAATCAACGCCAAGGTGACGCAGGGAACGAATCCCGTCTCCGCTGCCGACGCTGCGAAGATTCTGCGTTTCCTTGTGCAGCTGGAAAAGAATTTATAGGGCATACCTGCGTTCGCCCGCTACAACTTGCATGGCGCGACGGGGAATTGCCCCTGCCGCGCCATTTTCGTGCGTTTTCGTGCCTTTTGTGGCAAAAGCTGAACCTCGCCACAGCAACATTCGCGTTTTCTCGTGTATTTCGCGGTCCACACAAGTTCACAATAATTCCAAAAAATAAATGTTGACAAACGCAGGCCCATTGACTATTATGATATAAACCGATGAATGGGAAGTAAAATCGTTCGCTGGACGTACAGAGAGTCGGGATTGCTGTGAACCGGTCGTTACAGGACGAATAAATGGTCCCATGAGGGTGAAGAGAAACCGAGCCATGGTTCGGCAGTATCGGAGACGTGTCCTCGCGTTAAGGGGGAGCGGCGTGTTGGCGCCGTAATGAGTGGGCGATTTTTTTCGTCAACTTGGGTGGCACCGCAGGGTCCGCGTCTTTTGAATAATAAAAGCCGTAGCCTTTGTCCCAAGAAAGTTGTTGGGATAAAGGTGTTTTTTTATTCTTTTTCCCAGGAAGGACACAATAAATTTGAAAGGACGTGAACCAAATGACGACACCGAAAACCATCCCCTACAAAATCTATCTGACCGAAGACCAAATGCCGAAAGCTTGGTTGAACCTCAAGGCAGTCATGCCCGAAAAACCCGACCCCATGCTGCACCCGTGCACGCTAGCCCCCATCACGCTGCCCGAGTTGACCCCGCTTTTTTGCGAGGAACTCTGCAAGCAGGAGCTGAACGACACCGACCTGCACATTGCGATTCCCGAGGCGATCCGCAACTTCTACAAGATGTACCGCCCCAGCCCCGTGGTGCGCGCCTACAGCCTGGAAGAGCGGCTCGGCACGCCGGCCCAGATCTACTACAAGTTCGAAGGCTCCAACACCTCGGGCTCGCACAAACTCAACTCTGCCGCCGCGCAGGTCTACTACGCGAAACAGCAGGGCATCGAAAACCTGACCACCGAAACGGGCGCGGGCCAGTGGGGCACGGCGCTTTCGATGGCCTGCGCCTACTATGGCATTCACCTGGACGTGTTCATGGTCAAGGTCTCCGCCGCGCAAAAACCCTACCGCAAGGCCGTCATGCAGACCTTCGGCGCGACGGTCACACCCTCACCGTCGAACACCACCGAGGTGGGCCGCAGGCTGCTGGCCGCCGCTCCCGACACGGGCGGGTCATTGGGCTGCGCGATCTCCGAGGCGATCGAAAGGGCCATGACGACCCCGAACGCCCGTTATGAGCTGGGCAGCGTTTTAGACCATGTGCTGCTGCACCAGTCCGTCATCGGTCTCGAGGCCAAGGCGGCGCTCGATCTCTACGGCGTCACGCCTGATATCGTCATCGGCTGCGCGGGCGGCGGCTCCAACTTCGGCGGACTGATCTCTGCCTACATGGCAGATCGCCTGCAGGGCAAGAACAATATCGAGTTCCTGGCCGTGGAACCCGCCTCCTGCCCCTCGCTCACGCGCGGGCGCTATGCCTACGACTTCGGCGATTCGGGCCAGACCACGCCGCTGCTGCGTATGTACACCTTAGGCAGCGGGTTCACGCCCTCGCCCAATCACGCGGGCGGCCTGCGCTACCACGGCATGAGCCCCGTCGTGTCCAAGCTCTACCACGACGGCTTTATCAAGGCCAAGTCCTACGACCAGGAAAAGGTCTTCGAGGCCGCCGAGGAGTTTGCCCGCTGCGAGGGCCTCTTGCCCGCACCCGAGTCCTCCCACGCGATTCGTGCCGCGCTCGACGAGGCCCGCCGCTGCAAGGAGACGGGGGAGGCGAAAAAGATCCTCTTCGGTCTTTCGGGCACAGGCTACTTTGACATGGCTGCCTATTCAAGCTATAACGACGGAACCATGTCCGACGCCCTGCCAACCGACGCCGACCTCGCGCGCGGCTTTGCGACCCTGCCGCAAATCCCGCAGAACGCCTGACCAACGTACTGTAGGGACACACTGTGTTCGGTCGCTACAAGTTACAAGAACAGGGAAGGCACTCACGCCTTCCCTGTCAGACTGTTGACAAATCCTCTTTATATGCAGTGGACGAGAGAGCGGCGGGCTATTCTTCCGCGAGCGGGAGGTAGATGATGTCGTTAATCTTGCGGGTTCTTTCAGGAGCCTCTGCGGCGTACACTTGTCCGTTGAAATAGGCCTGGGCCGTTCTGCCGCCGTCCAGGTTATAGGCTATAGTGAACCCGAGTGACTCCACAAGCCGCGAAAGCTCAATCAGGGTAATGCCAAAGGAGTTATTGGGTTTTTTGTTTTTGTTACAAACCAAGAGAAAACCATAATGCCCCGGCTCAAAGTAGCCGAACACGACCCTGCCGCTGCGGTAATACACATCACTGTTGAACTGCGTCTTGCTCTTCCCGTTTTCGTCCAGCAGCCCCGGACCGAAGTGCCAAACCTGCCAGGGGTCAAGCTCCAGCAGTTCCTCTATTTGATACTCGCCTTCTGAAAAAACGGCTAATGTCCCGTCCTGGTACAGCACGCCGATGTCGCGGCTTTTGTCCGGTTGAACACGGATTGCCTCCCCGTTGCGGACACAGATTCCTTTTTTCCTCCAGCCCGCGAAATCACCGGAGATTGCAAAAGCCGCCCGCTGCTCCTGTGCAAAATCTTTCATGAAGCTTCGACCATACAAGCTCTCTTTTGCGATGGCACAACGCAAGTCATTTATGTCTTGCACGTAAACATCAAAGAGATAATACTCTAGTCTATAGCCGGTGAATTCACTTTTCGGCTCATGCACCCTGGTGAGAAAGATGGCGCAGTCCTTGCTCTGATAGGATGTCTCCGTCTCGATGATCGTGCCGTCGGTAAACACCTCGTATCTGTCGCCGCAGAGCCCGCTAGGCGTCGGCTCCGGCGTGGGCGTGGGTGACGCAGTGGGGGCTGGTGTCGCCGGCGGCTGCGTGGCGGCAGGGGACGCCTCCGGCAGACTTCCCGCCGAGCCGGCAAAGCAGGCAATTGCCCACGACAGGACACCCAGCATTGCCGCAGCAAAAAGGGGGCGCAGGCACTTTTTCAAATTCCATTGTAATCGTTTGACTTTCATGTTTGGTTATTGGTTCATATAATAGGTATGCAGCATATCACGCATCCAGTAATAGCGCGGATGCTTTCGCCATCCATCCTCGGTAGAGCTATAGCCGTGAAACGAAAACTCGCAGTCAGGCAGACGCTCTCGCAGGGCTGCCTGCGTCTCTTCGCTTGGGATCTTCTTGTTTTGCTTGCAAACCCACAGCCGTTTTAGCCAGGTGCACTCATAGAGCGGGCTGAGATCTGATATGTAATTGAATCCGATATTCAAATCCTCCAGCTGGGTCAGCTTTGCAAGGGCGATTGCGTCTTCGTTCCTTAACCCGCATCCGAACACTTCCAAGTAAGTGAGATTGGGAAGCTCTGCCAGTACATCCAGCTCACCTCGCACACGGCAACCCGCCAGGATGAGGATTTCCAGTTTCTTGAGCGGGCGCAGAAAGTCCAGGTTTTTGGCTTTGTTGTGTCCCAAATCCAACGCGACCATGTCGCGACACCAGCGCAGAGAGTCCAAATCGTAGCTGTTCATGTTCATGGTATTGAAATAGGTGGCGTCTGTTTTGATGTGTTTGGCGCCCCCGCCAACGCTCACCGACCAAACAAAACGTATCTGCGGGAATTCGTCCACAAAGACGCCCAACGCTGTGTCAGTAAGTCCTGTTTTGTCGATCTCTACACGATTCAACCGTTTGAAATAAGGGATGGCCTCGCGCAGCGCCTCAGTATTCTGTATGCGTGTCTTATCCAGATTCACGGTTTCGTCGTCCGTGGAAAAAATCTTTCCATACAGCGGAAAATCCCAGACGACAAGTACGTCCGGCAGGGCGTCGGCAATGGCTTTGCACGCCTTTTGCCCCTCGGGGTTCTCCGCCTGTCCTAAGATGCGGACGGTTTTTAAGTCGGGCAGGTAGGGCAGCTCGGCCAGCAGGCCGTCGGTGTTGCGCGCTTCCACACTTTCCACGTTGGAGAGAACGCTTTGCCCGCCCAGGGATACGCGCCACAGGAACTGCGTTTGCGGAAAGTCCTGGCTGAGCGAGTAAACTGCCGCGCCGTCCACCTTCGCTTTGGTCAAATCGACGCTGGAAAGCGCGGGAAGGCTGGGCAACAATGCGCGAAACGCTTCCAAATCAAAGTCCGAATCCTGTGCAACAAAACGCTCCGCCGAAACGGACACTTCCTGACCGCCAATCAGAAACGTATCCGGTGCGCTATCGTCGGGGGATGCCTCCGGCACCGGCGCCGGCGTTTGGGTGGCATCACCTGCATCGTTTATTACAATCCTGTTCTCGCACGCGACGCAAAAAAATAAAAAGAATGCGCATAAGCCCAAAACGACAAAATGCGCCACTCCCGTCTTCTTCCCATTCTTATACTTCATGAATATAATTTTAACACTAATGTGCATCTTGTGTCAACTCTCGGAACCGCATTACAGCACGCAAAACTTGTAGCGGCGTCAACGATAGGTTAAAGCGTCGAGGAATAAGCAAGGCCTTGTGTTCCTGCAACTGTTGTCACAGATGAGAGCTGAAGAGCGATGAATGAGGGGCGGTGACACGACAAAGGAAATTTGTGGTTATTGCAATGTGTACCCCATATACGCATAAATACGTTTCACCGGCATAGGTTAGATCAGGAGATAACTTATGCGAAAGAAATATAGTGAAACAACTGCTCACTGCCCACTGCCCACTGCCCACTACAGATACCGCCCTTCCGCGCTCGCCTGGTTCATGCTGCTGTCCGCCTGGACCGTGATCCTCTTTTTTATCGGCGTGATCGTGATGGAGCAGACAGGCATTCGTGAGAGTTGGGCTATGTTCAACAGTGGGGGAGATCCGGCGCCTGATCCCGACCGTAGGGGCGAACTGTGTTCGCCCGCACCTGACGAGACCATCGAAACTTTCCTCGAACAGGACCCCCGCCTGACCGACATTCAACTCGACCGCGAGCAGGCGCTGGCCATGCTGGACCTGCGCGGGCAGGCGCCCCGCATTCTGATCTATCACACGCACACCACGGAGGCCTATACGCAGACGCCCGAGAACCCCTACGAGCAGGCCGGCGACTGGCGCACGCGGGACAATACCAAAAACGTGGTGGCGGTGGGGGAGGCGCTGGCGCTCTGCCTGCGTGAGGTCTACGGTTTCACCGTCCTGCATGACACCACCGACCATGAGCCGCCCAAGCTCGCCACGGCCTATGAGCGGTCCGAGGCCACCATGCGCAGGATCCGGCAGGCCTATCCGTCTATCGAGCTTTGCATTGACCTGCACCGCGATTCCTACACCGTGACGGACAAGCCGACGACGGACTTTGTCGCGTTAAACGGGGCCGAACTGGCACGGATCATGCTGGTGACGGGACAGGGATTTGAAACAAGCTACGCGCTGGCGCAGCGGATCACGGAGCGGCTGCAGAGCATAGACGCGCGCCTGGCCCGGCCGATTCGGGAGAAAACAGGCCGCTACAACCAGCACATCACCGACCACTGCATTCTGGTCGAACTGGGTCATAACGCAAACACGCTCGAGCAGGCCCTGGCATCCGTACCCTATCTCGCCGAGGCGATTGCGGTCTCGCTTGTCGAACGGCAGAAAAAACCGGCGCTAAATTGGGCGCCGGTGTAGCACGTCATTGCGGCCTTCGAGCCGCAATCTATTAAGAAAGGAGATTGCGGGTCAAGCCCGCAATGACAGAGATCATTCTTCCGGAATCAACGGCGCGGGCGTTGCCTCATGCGGCTTGGGTGTGGGCGTGGCCGGGCCGGGCGCGGGTGTGGGCGTGGGTTTGGTGCCGATGGTGCGCTGTTCCTGGAACATGGGGTAGACGGTCGTCTCCGTGCGCACGGTTTCGACAAACACACCGTTGATATACTTGTCCACAAATGTCTTCACTTTGTAGTAGTCGCGGGCGGTCCGGGTGACAATCTCAAATCCGATATACTCGTTTTTATTGGGCTTTTCCTCCGGCTTGTCGGCGATCCTGTGCTCCAAAATCTCATTGCGTATCCGATACTCCACGCCCGGCGGGAAGGCCTGGCCGTAGATCTCGATGTGGAGCAGTCTGCGGCGCTGGGCGGCGGGGTTCTCCTCCGACCAACAGAAGAGATAGAGCGTGGAGTCCGTGTTGTTGCGGAACCGAAAATCGATCTGTCCGTCGTCCACCGTCGCGTCAAAGCCCAGTCCGTCCTCATACCGTCGCGTGACATAGTCGGACGCGATCGAATGGCCGCGCCGCTCGACGATCTCCACATTGGCGCGCAACAGTGCGTTGAACATGGTGGTCGATACCTGACACACGCCGCCGCCAGGCTCCTTGCGTTTGTCGCCCCTGTAGATCGCAGGAGCCAAAGCCCAGTCATTCGCAGCGCGTCGCTTGCCGGTCGTGTTGTTGAAACTGAAAATCTGCCCGGGCTCCAACTCAATGATCTGCATCAAACCCAGCGCCTTGGCGATATTGTGCGCCCGCCCCTGATGGCTTTCCCACTCGTCGTCCGTCATCTTGGAGGTGCGCTTTGCCTGGTATTCGGTCGTATAGGAGGCCAGCAAGGTCGTCTTTTCGCGCAGCATGGCGCCCGTGACCGTGGGATTGCTGATCTGCACCTCGGGCGTGAGGCGCGTCACAAAGGTGCCCGCCGCAAGTGCGGCGCGGACTGCCTCTGCTATGCTCTCGTGGTCCAAGGCCATGCCGGAGTGGCCCTCGGTGTAGACGAAACTTGACTTGCCGCTTTCGGCCGTCACAATCTCAAAGGACGCGTTGGCCGCGCTGCCCGGGATATCGCCGTTTAATGCGAACACAGAGTCCATCAGGGTCTCGTCGTCAATGGACAGGGCCACGTCATAGCTCGCGTTGCGTTTGTTTTGGACCATCGCCTCGGTTAAAGCGTCTTCGATCTCATAACCCGCGCCCAAATCATCGGCGTGCAGGACGGCGTCGATATGCTCGTTTTGCAGGGTGATGGCGATGGAGCGCAGTTTGGGCTCCAGCTGCAATGTGATCTTGTCGCGCGTCTCCGCTACGGTCAGCTCGCCCACGTCGACGCCGGCAATGCTCACGCCGCGGGGCAGGATCATATCATTTGCCAGCACAAAGTCACCTGTAATGACGGGCTCTGTGCCGCTCTGCACCAGCAGGATGATCGCGCCGATCAGCACGACCACGGCCAGTCCCAGGACCAGAATCGCGTTCATGTTGGATTTGAACCAGGATTTCTTTTTGCGCTTTTTTGAGTGGGCAGTGGGCAGTGGGCGGTGGGCAGAGGTACGCGGCGCATACTTGCTCGCGTCGGAAGTGCCCAGCTTGGGGCCCGGCTTGGCTTGCGGTTTGCTCTGCGAAGGGCGCGCGGAAGAAGGGGGCTTGCTCTTTGGGGCGCTTGCCTTGGCGGAATAATCCTTGATATTTGAGTTTGTCGCGCTTGCCGGTGGCCGCTTGGACGGGGCGGGCGCGTCGATTTTTTTGTACATACAAATGAATTATACTATAAGAGAAAAGGAAATGTAAACCGCGAAAAACGCGAAAAACGCAAAAATCGTGTGAACGATGTTTCTTTTGTGCCATTCGCGTGGCTCGCGGTCAGAAAAAGTTGACTTTTATTTCAGACGGTACGATAATTGTTATATGAAAAAAATCCTTGTCATGATTATTCTGTGCGCGCTGCTCTGTTCGTTGGGCTGCGCCGCGCGAGAGAGCGCGGACGATCCCGGGCTGCGCATTGTGGCCACGGCTTTCCCCGAGTATGACTTTGCGCGCGCGGTGACGGGGGACTTGGCCAACCTGCATATGCTGCTCGCGCCCGGCGCGTCAGCGCACTCCTACGACCCCACGCCCGCCGATATCCTGCGCATACGGGACGCGGATCTCTTTCTCTACACCGGCGGGGAGTATGACGTTTGGGTCGAGAACCTGATCGGCGAACTGGACGTCGTCACGCTTTGCATGGCGGATTATGTCTCGCCTTTACTGGAGGAAGGCGGGGAAGAGGGGGAATATGACCCGCATATCTGGACCTCGCCCAAGAACGCACTGCTGTTACTGGACGCGATCTGCGAGGCGATTTGCGCGCTGGATCCGGATAACGCCGAGATTTATTGGGAAAACGCAGACAGATATAGGCAGAAACTGACAGCAATTGACAGGGAACTGACGGATCTGGTGGCGAGCGCCCCGCGCAATAAGATCGTAGTGGCGGATAGATTCCCCTTTCTCTACCTTGCCAACGACTATAATCTGCATTACGAGGCGGCCTTTGCCGGCTGCTCGGACCAGGCGGACGCGAGCGCGCGGACCTTTGCGCGGCTGGTGCAAGCTGTGGAGAATGAAAGATTGCCCTATGTGTATTATGTTGAGCTGTCCGGACAACGTGTGGCGGACGCCGTCGCGGAGCAAACGGGCTGCGGCACGCTGCTGTTGCACTCCTGCCACAATGTCACGCGGGACGACTTTGTGCGTGGCGTGACGTATGCGGATTTGATGAAACAGAACCTGATTCACTTACGAAGAGGACTGTATGAATGAGGAATGAGGAGTGAGGAATGATTGAGATTCGAGATTTGTCTGCCAGATATCATGCCGAGCCGGTGCTGGAAAACGTGAGTTTTTCGGTCGAGTCGGGCGATTATCTCTGCATTGTCGGGACCAACGGCTCGGGCAAGAGCACGCTGCTCAAGGTGATCCTGGGCCTGGTGAAACCGACGAAAGGCTCTGTGGTGTTCTCCGACGAGAGCCGTGCGGGGATTGGCTACCTGCCACAGCAGACCGAGGCGCAGCGTGACTTTCCCGCCAGCGTGTGGGAGGTCGTCTTGTCGGGTTTTACGGGGCTTGCGCCCACCCCCGCGCAAAAGCAGCGTGCGCGGGAGAACCTGCGGCGGCTGGGCATGGACGGGCTGGAGCGCGAATCTTTTTCGGCGCTCTCCGGCGGTCAGCGGCAGCGGGTTTTGCTGGCGCGCGCCTTGTGTGCTACGGAGAAAATCTTATTGTTGGACGAGCCCGCAGGCGGCCTGGACCCGCTGATGTCCGCCGCGCTCTACGATCTGCTGGCCGCGCTGCACCGGGACGGCGTGACGATCGTGATGGTCTCGCACGATATCACCGGCGCGCTGCGGCACGGGCAGAAGATCCTGCATCTGGACCGCTCCGTCGCCTATTTCGGTCCTGCGGCGGACTATCCGGCCTCCCAAATCGGCAAATGCATGTGCGGGGGGTGTAGTCATGATAGCTGATATGCTTTCCCTGACCTTCATTCGCTACGCGCTGGCCGCGGGCACGCTGGTGTCGTTGACTGCCGCCTTGCTGGGCGTGCCGCTGGTATTGAAACGCTACTCCATGATTGGCGACGGGCTCTCGCACGTGGGCTTTGGCGCGCTGGCTGTGGCCATGGCGCTGCACGCCGCGCCGCTGGCCGTGGCGATCCCGCTGGTATTGCTGGCCGCTTTTCTGCTGCTGCGCCTGAGCGAGAACAGCCGCCTCAAGGGTGACGCCGCCATCGCTTTGGTCTCGAGCAGCGCGCTGGCCGTCGGCGTGCTGGTGCTGGCGTTCACAAAGGGCTCGACAGGCGATGTATACAACTATCTCTTCGGCAGCATTCTGGCCGTGGGGCGGGCGGACTTTTGGCTGAGCATGGGTTTCTGCGCCGCCGTGCTGGCGGTCTATGCGCTTTGCTATCATAAGATTTACGCCATCACCTTTGACGAGACCTTCGCCCGCGCGTCGGGCGTGCGCGCAGGGGCCTGGAACGCGTTGCTGGCCCTGCTCACCGCGCTGGTAATCGTGCTGGGCCTGCGGCTTATGGGGGCCATGCTGATATCCAGCCTGATCGTCTTTCCCGCGCTGACGGCCATGCGCGTCTGCCGCAGCTATCGCGGCGTGGTGGTGACTGCGGCCGCGCTGTCAGTCGTTTGTTTTGTGGCGGGGCTGGTTCTGTCCTACGCGCTGGAGACGCCCTCCGGCGCGACCGTTGTGACCGTGAATCTGGCGGCGTTTCTGGCGTTCTCTGTTGTGGGCGCGGTGAGGAAACGACGGGGATAATGAAACCGCGAAAAACGCGAAAGGACGCGAAAGGGGTATTCTAATGAAAAGACTTGTTTTATATTTACTTGCGCCGTTGCTCTTGTTTTGCGTGTCAGGCTGTGAGTGGGGCAGGGGTGGGGAGATAGTAGAAACGATTGCCACCCCAGAGACTATGATGGGCGTTGATTCGGACACGATTACCGGCACTTGCGGCGAACTGTTCTGGGCGGTCAATCCCAACACACGAACGTTAGCAATCTGGGGTGAGGGCGCGATGCCGGACTATGAATGGGAGTCGGCCAAGACGCGTGCGCCCTGGTATGAGTTGGGATGCTATTGGAGCGAGTATTTTCTTTTTGCACAGGAATTATTTGACATTCTTCTGATTGATGAAGGGGTAACCGGAATCGGTGATTATGCGTTTTGTAATCTGCAACTGACCCATGTAAGCCTACCGGATAGCTTGCGTACCATTGGAGAGAAGGCGTTTGACGCCTGCGAGCTGGAAAGTCTGACGATTCAGAGAAATGTAACGACGATAAAGACAGGGGCGTTTGCCAGAAACAAGTTTGATATCTTTTATGTCTCTTCTGAGAACCAATCCTTTTGTGAAAGGGACGGTGTACTGTTCAGCAAGGATGGAAAACGGCTGGTGGCCTATCCGAATCGAAAACCGGGTCGGGAGTATATAGTTCCCAACTCTGTCAAAATGATTGATGCTTATGCGTTTAGCCAGCATATATACGCGGGTGACGATCAATACTGGGAGAGCATTGTTCTGCCGGACGGTCTGATGTCAATCGGCAACAGCGCGTTCCATGAATGCAGAAATCGCGAGAATATCATATTTCCAAAAAGCCTTCGGATAATTGGTGGAAACGCGTTCGCCTATACCAATCTGCTGGAGATAGTGATTCCAAACGGTGTTATGGAATTGGTAGACTATGCGCTCAAAAATGCCAGAGTGCAGCGATTGGCTTTGCCTGTTTCTCTACAAGCAATTGGGGAGATGGCAATTGACGGAGGCATATTGGAAGAGATCTGGTTCTCCGGGCGACCGCCAAAGGTTTTTCAATTTGTGTACGGTCGAAATTGGGAGATCATTCCAGTCGCTGACGATGAGGAAACACCTTTCAATGTCAGAACATATTTTATCACTGTCGGTACAGATAAAGTACCTACCTTATATTACCCTAGGTATCTAGCCTCCGCTTGGGCGCCGAATGGGGAGACGACATGGTTTGGCTATCCAATCGAGCCATATGACGAACTGCCCGCGTGGGCGAGGTGAGAGCATGAAAACACTGCTGCAAAATGTGGATATGGTGGTGACCTGCAATGACAAAGATGAGGTCCTGCGGGGTGTTGATATTTGGTTTGAAGATGGGGTGATCAGCCATATCGGGACGCACGGTGAGATTGCGGATCTGTCACCCCACCAAATCTGCGGACTTGGCGGGGACCCCGGAGCCCGTAATGACATGGAAAATGAAGCCCGCAATGACGTAAGAGCATTTGACTGTTCGGATATGATTTTGTACCCGGGGCTGGTCAATACGCACCATCATCTTTATCAGTATTTTACGCGCAATCTGCCCGGGGTGCAGCGGTTGGAACTGTTTGACTGGCTTAAGACGCTGTATGAGATTTGGAAAAACCTCAATGCGGATACAGTCTATTACAGCGCGTTGTGCGGCATGGCGGAGCTTATGCGCTATGGCTGCACAACCTGTTTTGACCATCACTATGTCTTTCCCGCAGGAGCGGGCGATCTTCTCGGCGCGCAGTTTGCGGCGGCGGAGCAGCTGGGGATCCGGCTGCACGCCTGTCGGGGCAGCATGGACCGCTCGGTCAAGGACGGAGGCTTGCCGCCGGATTCTGTGGTGCAGACGGTGGACGAGATCCTGCGCGACAGTTTGACCGCGATTGAGAGGTATCATGATCCCAAGCCATTTGCCATGCGCCAAGTTGCGCCGGCGCCCTGCTCGCCCTTCTCCGTTTCGGAGACGCTGCTGCGCGAGAGCGCGGCATTGGCCCGCACACAAGGCGTGCGGTTGCATACGCACCTCTGCGAGACAAAGGACGAGGAGCGTTATGTGTTGGAGACGACCGGTCTGCGCCCGCTGGCTTATATGGAGAGGCTCGGTTGGCTGGGCGCTGATGTGTTCTACGCGCATGGGATTCATTTTAACGAGGCGGAGTTGCGCCAGCTGGCGGATACGCAAACAGGCGTGGCGCATTGTCCCTGCTCGAACATGAAACTCTCCAGCGGCGTGGCGCGGATCCCCGAGATGCTGGCCTTGGGCGTGCCCGTGGGCTTGGCGGTGGACGGCTCTGCCAGCAATGACGCGAGCAATCTGCTCGAGGAGATTCGGACCGCCTATCTGCTGCACCGCCTGCAATGGGGCGCGAACGCGCCGAGCGGGTATGATCTGCTGAAGATGGCGACACGCGGCAGCGCGGCCCTGCTGGGGCGGCCTGAGCTGGGGCAGATCGGCGTTGGCTTTGCGGCCGATGTGTTTGCGATCCGCAGGTCGCATTTGGACCTGACAGCCGCTCTGCACGACCCCATGAATCTTTTCGGCACGGTCGGCTGGCACAGGCCGTGCGATCTGGTATTTGTGGCGGGGGAGTGCACGGTGCGGGACGGGCAGCTGATGGGGACTGATGAGGGAAAGGTGAGCGTTGAGGCGCAACGAGAAGCGGACAGACTCTTGGATTTCCCATAAGACCACTAGATATAGTGGTCACCATGTGATTCGGCACAAGATATTGAACAGATTGTGAACAAGTTTATGAACAGGGTATAAACAAATTCTATAATCATGCGAGGTATGCAGAACGCATACAGGGCAAATGAATAGCGCGGGCAAGTTTATCCATTTTCGAAATTTAGACAAGGCGGGCTGTTTGGAAAACTATCCGCACTATCCACAGATTTTATTCATGCATAGATGACTTTGTCACAATATGTGGTATTCATTTTTTGTCGTTGACACCAGATATGGGTGACGTTATACTTGCGATACAGGAAAAAACCGAGGAGGGAATCACCCATGTTGCAGGAGATCAGAAAAAGAGACGGACGCATCGAGCCCTTTAACAGGGAGAAGATAAAGAACGCGATCTGGCAGGCCGCTTTGGCGCTCGACGGCACAAATGAGGCGCTGTCCGAGGAGCTGACCGACGAGGTCGTATCCATTGCCAATACACGCTTTGCCGGTGAGACGCCGGAGATCGAGGACATTCAGGACATCGTCGAAAAAGTTTTAATCGAGAATGGCCATGCGCGTACGGCGAAGGCTTATATCCTCTACCGCGAAAAGCGCAGGGGCACGCGTGAGATCAACGCGATGATCGGCGCGACCATCGAGATGTTCGGCGATTACCTCAAGGACAAGGACTGGGG
>WRCT01000025.1 GCA_009783775.1 Clostridiales bacterium
GGAATAGCCAGCCTGCCAAAAGCTCCTAGGTTGGGACCATTCTGATAGCCAATCTACCCGGCGAACGATTTAATCAGGGGTTCCAATGACGTTGGGAATCATACTATCGTCATTGCGAGGAGCGGGAAACCACGAAAAACGAAAGTAATTCGACGAAGCAATCCAGTCACCGAGTCCCATAAAATACATTCGTAGATCATTCCTGCGTTATCTGGATTGCTTCGTCGAGATTCATTCCTGCACACGTTGCCTTCGCTCTCCTCGCAATGACGCCGCGGGTTGCGCTTTATTACTTGCTGAGGGTTGCGCTTTATTGCTTGCTGAGGGTTGCGCTTTATTACTTTTTGAAGAAACCTTTTTTGCCGCCGGCCTTGGTTTGGATCGTTTCGTTTGAGAGCGCGGCGTATTGTTCCAGCAGACCACGCTGTTCGGGCGTGAGTTTGGTCGGCACATCGACGGTGACGGTGACAAAGAGATCACCCTTGCCGGAGGCGTTCAGGCGCTGGACACCCTGGTCGCGCAGGCGGAAGGTGGTGTTGTTTTGCGTGCCGGCGGGTACGGTGTATTTGACTTGTTCCTTGAGCGTGGGCACGACGATCTCGCCGCCCAACGCCGCCACGGTATAGGGAATGCGCAGGTCGAGCAGCAGGTCAAAACCGCGCCGCGCGAAGATCTTGTGCGGGCGCACGCGGATCGTGACATAAAGATTGCCGCGCGGGCCGCCCTTGTAGCCCGCCTCGCCCTCGCCGCGCAGGTTGAGCGTCTGGCCGTCGTCGATACCTGCGGGGATGTTGACGGCGATACGGGCACTTTTGCGCACGCGCCCCGCGCCCTTGCAGGTTTCGCAGGGATCGGAGATGATCTTGCCCGTGCCGCCGCAGGTTTGGCAGGGGCGGGACGAGGAGAAGGAGCCCAAAATCGTGTTCTGCTGGCGGTGGACCTGGCCCGTGCCGTTGCAGGTCGTGCAGCGCGTGGGCTTGGTGTCGGGTTTTGCACCTGAGCCCGCGCAGGTCTCGCAGATCTCCTCGCGGGTGACGTTGATCTCGCGGGCCACGCCGAAAGCGGCGTCCTCGAAACTGATCGTCAGGTTGTAGCGCAGGTCCTCGCCCGCCATGGGCGCGTTGCGGCTGGGCTGCGCGCCGCCGAACCCGCCGCCGAAGATGGAGCCGAAGATGTCCGTGAAGTCGTGGAACCCGCCGAACCCGCCGCCGGTGAAGGGGTTGCCGCCGCCCGCGGTCTGGTCAAAGGCCGCGTGCCCGAACTGGTCGTATTTGGCGCGCTTGTCCGCGTCGGAGAGCACCTCGTAGGCCTCGTTCAAGTCCTTGAACTGGGCCTCCTTGGCCTTGTCGTCCGGATGTAAGTCCGGATGGCAGGTCTTGGCCTTCTTGCGAAACGCGCTCTTTAGGTCGTCGTCCGAGGCGGTCTTTTCCACGCCCAGTATTTGATAGTAGTCTTGTTTGCTCAAAAGAGTTCCCCTTTTTTGTTTTCCCTAATCCAGTTTTATATAGTTGCCGCTCAGTGTGTCAACGGCGCTGTCGGAGTTGGTGGAAAGTATCTCTACTTGTATGCCGTCGGTCATCTTGATGATAGACATACTATTTGCTTCGCTTGTAGCGTCGCCGAATTTTAGATTATTATAAGATATTTCTGTTTCGGAATAATCCATAACGGGTCCGTCGCCGTTATAGATATGCGGAAAACCATTAGAGGAAAGCGTAAAATAAGTGCGCATTTGCATTATGCCCTCATGGATTTCCGCCAACACAATGTAGTTACCCTCACGCTCATATACGCCGTCCCAGCCCAAAGCGGAGAAAGATTCTTTCACATAATCCCCGTTAATCTCATTGAATATGCTCTCCGCGTTGCCGGAGGAAGCCTTTATCTGAATGCCCTCCTCTGTTTTGTGAATCGTGATGGAGACCTTGCCATGGAAGAGAGTTTTGCCGCGATAAGAAAGTTTCTCTGTGGAACCGATCCTGAAATAAATACCTGGCAACTCGGTTCTGATACCAATTTGCTCTATAACAATTCCTGCTTGCGCATAGGCGGTTCTGTACAGTTGAATGACCACACGGTCGTTTTTGTATGTTCCGTTCCAACAGTTGAGCTCGGCGTCGGATAATTCCTTTTGTGGCAGGCTAGTGCAAGCTGTTAGCAAGGATGTTGCCACAAGCATGATGAGCGCAAAAAACAAAGGTCGTTTTCGAACCGTTGCTGATTGGGCTTGTTTTTTGAACATAGGCAGTTTCCTTTCGGGCGGGCTGACCCCGCCCCTACGGTACGTTGGACAGGCGGGCGAACACAGTTCGCCCCTACGCGGCGGGAGCGCCGGGGGCCCCGACAAGTTCGCAAACTTGTTTGGGTGGATGCCCCCCCGCCCTACGGTTGGGTGAACCGCGAAAAACGCGAATGAGATTGCGGGTCAAGCCCGCAATGACGGAAGGACCGTCTTTCGCGTTTTTCGCGGTTTACTTTAGTTACTCGTCGACTACTTCGTAGTCGGCGTCGACGACGTTGTCGTCGGTGGGTTCGGCGTTCGGGGTGGCCTGGGCCTGCTGCTCGGCGGCGGCCTGTTGGTAGACCTTGCCGAAGACCTCATAGCTTAACTCGGTCAGCTTTTCGGTGGCGGCTTTGATGGCGGCGGTGTCCGTGCCTTCGAGGGTTTTTTTCACGCTTGCAAGCTCAGCCTCAAGTTTCGCCTTGTCCTCAGACGGGATCTTATCGTCCATTTCCTTGACGGTCTTTTCGGTCGTGTAGACCAGCTGGTCCGCGTGGTTGCGGGTTTCGACCTCTTCCTTGCGCTCCTTGTCCTCCGCCGCGAAACGCTCCGCGTCGTCGACCGCGCGCTTGATCTCATCCTCGGAGAGGTTGGAGGAGGCGGTGATCGTCACCTGCTGCTGGTTGCCCGTGCCCAGGTCCTTAGCCGAGACGTGCACGATACCGTTCGCGTCGATGTCGAAGATGACTTCGATCTGCGGCATACCGCGCGGCGCGGGCGCGATGCCCGCCAGCTGGAACCGGCCCAGCGTCTTATTGTACTGCGCCATTTCGCGCTCACCCTGCAGGACGTGGACTTCCACGCTGGTCTGCCCGTCCGCGGCGGTCGAGAAGATCTGGCTCTTCTTGGTGGGGATCGTCGTGTTGCGGTCGATCAGGCGGGTGAACACGCCGCCCACGGTCTCGATACCCAGCGAAAGCGGTGTGACGTCGAGCAGCAGAATGTCCTTGACCTCGCCGCCCAGCACGCCCGCCTGGATCGCCGCGCCGACGGCCACGCACTCGTCGGGGTTGATGCCCTTGAAGGGGTCCTTGCCCGTGATGTTTTTGACCATCTCCTGCACTGCGGGAATGCGGGTGGAGCCGCCGACCAGAATGACCTTGTCGATCTGCGCGTTGGAGAGGCCGGCGTCCTGCATAGCCTTTTGCAGGCAGACGCGGGTCTTGTCGACCAGGTCGCTCGTCAGTTCGTTGAACTTGGCGCGCGTGACCGTGACGTCCAGGTGCTTGGGGCCGGAGCTGTCCATGGTGATGAAGGGCAGGTTGACGTTCGCCTGCGCCACGCCGGAGAGCTCGATCTTGGCTTTTTCGGCCGCCTCTTTGAGGCGCTGGGTGGCCATTTTGTCCTGCATCAGGTCAATGCCGCTGGTGCGTTTGAACTCGGCCGCGATGTAGTCCATGAGCCGTTTGTCAAAGTCGTCGCCGCCCAGGCGGTTGTTGCCCGCCGTGGCCATAACGTCGAACACGCCGTCGCCGATGTCGAGGATCGAGACGTCGAAGGTACCGCCGCCCAGGTCATAGACCAGGATCTTTTGATTGACGTCCTTATCGAGGCCGTAGGCTAACGCCGCCGCTGTCGGCTCATTGATGATGCGCAGGACCTCGAGGCCCGCGATACGGCCCGCGTCCTTGGTCGCCTGGCGCTGGCTGTCGGTGAAGTAGGCCGGCACGGTGATGACCGCTTGCGTGATCTTCTCGCCGAGGTAGCTTTCCGCCTCCTGCTTGAGCTTTTGTAAGATCATGGCCGAGATCTCGGGCGGGGTGTATTCCTTTCCTTCGATCTTGACCTTAAAGCCCGTGCCCATCTCGCGCTTGATGGACGAGACGGTGTTGTCGGCGTTGGTGATCGCCTGGTTCTTGGCGATCGTGCCCACCAGCCGCTCGCCGTCCTTGAACGCGACCACGGAGGGGGTGGTTCTGCCGCCTTCGGAGTTGGGGATGACGGTCGGTTCGCCGCCCTCCAACGCCGCTACGCAGGAATTTGTGGTTCCCAAATCGATTCCAATAATTTTACCCATAATTTTATATCTCCTGTTCTGTTTGATTTCTTTCTTATTATATGCAACCTTGCTTATTGCCTACTCCGGCGGGCGATTGATAATCGCCCCTACGCGTTGGTTACTCCGAGACGACCACCATGGTCGGCCGGAGGACGCGGTCGCCCACGCGGTAGCCCTTTTGCAGGACCGCGACCACTTGACCGGGCGGCTTGCCGTCGATGGCCTGCGTTTGCACAGCCTGGTGTACGGTCGGGTCGAAGGCGCCGTCGTCGGGAATGGAGGTCAGGCCTAGTTTTTCGAGGCTGAAAAAGAGTTTTTTCTCCACCATAGCCACGCCCGTGAGCCAGGCGTCGTCCACGCCCTCGGCGCTGGCCATGACCCGTTCAAAGTCGTCCAGCACGGGCAGCAGGGCCGCCATGCAGTCGCGCTTGCCGTCTTCCAGGCTATCCAATCGGATCTGAGCGTTGCGCCGCCGGAAGTTGTCAAACTCCGCTTGGTTGCGTTGCAGAAGGTCGGTCAGCTCGGCCTTTTCCTCAATGAGCTTGGCGATACCCGCCTGGATCGTGTCGTGTTCCTCTTGGGTCCATGTGTAGGTTGCGGGTTCAGACGGGACGTCGGGGGCGCCGTCCCCTACGATTTCGTTGTCAGACGGGACGTCGGGGGCGCCGTCCCCTACTTTTTTCTTGGTCAATGTTACGTTACTCCTTATCCTGCAGGCCGGTCAGCACTTCGCCGAGGCTGGCCCTCATGTATTCCAAAATGGTCAGCACCTTGCCGTACTGCATACGCGTGGGGCCGATGATGCCGAAGGTGCCCAGCGCCAGGTCGCCCAGTTTGTAGCTGGCGGTCACCACGCTGCAGTCGCGCAGGGTCTCGGCCTTGTTTTCGCTGCCGATCGTGATCGTGAACTCCATGCCGCTGGCCTGTTTGAGCAGGTCGTACAGCGTGTCCTTGTTCTCCACGGCGGCCAAAAAACTCTTGGCCTTTTGCACGTCACGGTACTCGGGATAGTGCAGGATATTCGTCGCGCCGGACAGTTCCACAAGATGGGTGCCGGAGGCCGCGCTGCGGTCGATCGTGCCCGTGAGCGATTGCAGAAAGCTCTTGCGCTCGCGTAAGATCTCGCCGATCTCCACGACCAGGCGCTCGGCCACGGTGGAGATGGTGCGGTTGTAGTAGCGCTGCGTGATCATGCGGGAGATCTGTTCCAATTCCTCCACGCTCATATCGGGCGGGATCCGGATGACTGCCTCGCGCGCGACGCCCGCGTCCGTCACGGCCACGGCCAGCGCGCTGCCCTGCGCCAATGGCACGAGTTGCAGGTGGCGTAAGCGGCTTTCGGACATCTCGGGCATGAGCACGATGGCGGTGTAGTTCGTGATCTCGGAGAGCGACCGCGCCGTTTCGCGCATTACTTCCTCCACACTGCTCACACGCACGCCGCAGTAGCGTTGCAGGACTGCCAGCTCGCGCTCAGTGAGTTTGGCGCGCTGCAGCATACTGTCCACATAAAGCCGGTAGGCCTTGTCCGAGGGCACGCGGCCCGCGGAGGTGTGGGGCTGCTCGAGATATCCCAGACCCTCCAGGCCCGCCATTTCGTTGCGGATCGTGGCGGAGGAGAGGGCAAAGTCCGTGTTGCGGCTGAGAGACTTTGAGCCAACCGGAACGGCGGAGAGGATGTATTCGTCGATGATGGCACGCAGAATGCGCAGTTTACGGTTGTCCATGGCCATGACGGTATCCTCCTTTCCTATCCCTGTGGCCGGAATTAGCACTCTTAGCACTCGAGTGCTAATCCCACTGTAAGAATACCATCTATAGCAGGTTTTGTCAAGGCGTATACGGGGGCAGAATGTGAAATTGAGGTGAAATTAGATAGTTGCCTTCCGGGCTTGGATATTAGATCGTCGCTAACGGAAACTGACCAAAACCGTATTGAGCATATCCAGGCCGTGGGCGTTGAGTTGTAAGTGCGTGGCGCTGTCGGTCCAGCAGTCCAGGTGGGCCGCCTCGGCATAGACATCGTCTACAGGCAGACCAAAGCGATTTTCAAAGGCCCTGCGGTCCACGCCCTCGACCTTGCGCAGACCCAGCATTACAGTTTCAAACATTTGCTCGGAGAGATTGAGCTTGATGGTTTCTGCCGTGGGCAGTTTGTTTTTGCGCAGTTTTTTCTCGTAGGTTGAGATAGACTCGGCGTTGGCTGTGCGCAGCCAGATCCGGCCCTCCCCCGGCAGCGAGGAATGCGCGGCCACGCCAAAGCCGAGATAGGGTTCGTTGTTCCAGTAGACCAGGTTGTGGCGGCAGGCATGGCCGGCTTTGGCAAAGTTGGAGATTTCATAGCGCGCGTAGCCGCGCTGGGCCAGGTAGGCTATGCCCGCATCCTGCATATCGGCCACCGCGTCCTCATCCGGCAGGGTGAGGATTTGTTCTATTTCGACTTTGCGGTAGAGGGGCGTGCCCTTTTCCAGGATCAGCGCGTAGGCGGAGATATGCGGCACGTTCAGATCGCAGACGCGGCACAGGGTGTCGAGGTATTGTTCCTGCGTTTGGCCCGGCAGGCCATGCATGACGTCGACATTGATGTTGGTAAAGCCCGCCGCGCGCGTCTCGGTGAGCGTTTGCAGAAAGTCGGCGCAGGTGTGGACACGGCCGACATTGGCGAGCAATGCGTCGTTCGTGCTTTGCAGGCCGATGGACAGGCGGTTAAAGCCGGCTTTGTATAGCGCGGCCAATGCGGCGGCGTTCGCGGTTTTGGGGTTGCATTCGACGGATATTTCGGCGTCGGGCGAGACGGTGAAGTTTGACCGTATTTCGTCCAATATGCCGATAAGCTGTTCTGCGGGCAGGATCGTGGGTGTGCCGCCGCCAAAGAAGATGGAGTTTACAGCGGGCGGGCTGACGCGGGCCCCGACAAATCCAAGGGATTTGTTGGGTGCACCACCGCCCCTACGGTTGGATAAGGCAATTTCCTTGCGCACCAAATCAGCGTAACGCACCGCGCTGTCATTGAGCGGCACGGAACAAAAGTCGCAATAGTCACACTTTCGGATACAATATGGGATATGTATGTAGATCGCGTTCATAATTCCTCGCTCCTCATTCCTAACGCCTCACTATCCGTTGATCCGCAAAACGCTCATAAACGCGTCGCTGGGCACGGACACGGAGCCGACCTGGCGCATACGTTTTTTGCCTTCCTTTTGTTTTTCCAAAAGCTTTTTCTTGCGCGTGATGTCGCCGCCATAGCATTTGGCGAGCACGTCTTTGCGGACCGCGCGGACGGTTTCACGCGCGATGACCTTGCTGCCGATCGCCGCCTGCACAGGGATCTCGAACTGCTGGCGCGGGATCACGTCCTTGAGTTTTTCCGCCACGGCACGGCCCTTGGGATAGGCGCGGTCGCGGTGCACGATGGTGGACAGCGCGTCGCAGATGTCACCGTTGAGCAGGAAATCCAGCCGCACGAGATCGCTCTTTTTATAGCCTTCCAGCTCATAGTCGAACGAGGCGTAACCGCGGCTGCGGGACTTCAATTGATCGAAAAAGTCATAGATGATCTCGTTTAGCGGCAGGGTGTAATGCAGGGTGACGCGCTCCTTGTCCTGATAGACCATATCCAAAAACACGCCGCGCTTTTCGGTGCAGAGCTCCATGATGGGGCCGACATAGGCCGTGGGCGTCATGATGGAGGACTTGACGATGGGTTCCTCCATGAACGCGATCTCGGCCACGGACGGCAGGTTGGCGGGGTTGTCGATCTCCAGTTTCTCGCCATTGGTCAGATTGACATGATAGACGACGGAGGGCGCGGTCGTGACGAGGTCCAGGTCAAACTCACGCTCTAAACGCTCCGTGATGATCTCCATGTGCAGCAGCCCCAAAAAGCCGCAGCGGAACCCGTAGCCCAGGGCGACGGAGACCTCTTTCTCGTAGCTCAATGAGGCGTCGTTGAGCTTGAGCTTGTCCAGCGCGTCGCGCAGGTCGTCATAGTGCGCGCCGTCGGCGGGATAGATGCCGCAGTAGACCATGGAGTTGACTTTTTTGTAGCCGGGCAGCGCCTCGGCGGCGGGGTTGTCGGCGGCGGTCAAGGTGTCACCCACCTTGGTCTCGGCCACGCTTTTGATCGAGGCGGCGATGTAACCGACCTCGCCCGCGCGCAGGCAGTCGCAGGCGCGCAGGGATGGCGTGAAGTAACCCACCTCCGTCACCTCAAAGACGTTGCCCGTGGCCATGGAGGCGATACGGTCGCCCTGTTTTACGCTGCCGTCGAACACGCGCACATAGGACAGCGCGCCCTTGTAGTTGTCGTAGTAGCAATCAAAGATCAGCGCCTTGAGCGGCGCGTTTTCGTCGCCTTTTGGCGGCGGGATCAGGTCCACGATTTGCTGCAAAACCTGCTCGGTGCCGATCCCGCTTTTGGCGGAGATACGCGGCGCCTCGTCGGCGGGCAGGCCGATCACGTCCTCGATCTCCTGCGCGACGCGTTCGGGGTCCGCGCTGGCCAGGTCGATCTTGTTGATGACGGGCATGATCTCCAGCCCGCCGTCCACCGCGAGATAGACGTTCGCCAGCGTCTGCGCCTCGATACCCTGCGTGGCGTCCACGACCAGGACCGCGCCCTCGCAGGCGGCCAGCGCGCGGCTGACCTCGTAGGTGAAGTCCACGTGGCCCGGCGTGTCGATCAGGTTGAGAATGTAGGTTTGGCCGTCCGTGTGCTTATAGTTCATGCGCACGGCGGAGGCCTTGATCGTGATGCCGCGCTCGCGCTCGATGTCCATGGAGTCTAAAAGCTGCGCGGCCATGTCGCGTTCGGATACGGTTTGGTTGTGTTCCATCATGCGGTCGGCCAATGTGGACTTGCCGTGGTCGATATGCGCGATGATGGAAAAATTGCGGACAAAGTGTTGGTCGTAATTCATGCGTACTATGTTAGCATAAAAATCGGACGGGCACAAGGCCCGCCCGATACAGTGGACAGTAGGCAGTGGACAGTGGGCAGTTTGGGGTTTTGGCTGCTCAATCCACAGGGTAAATGGAGAAGGGCAGGTAGTAATTGTTCTTTAGGGTAAAGCTGCCGTCGGGGTTTCCGTCGGCCTTGACTTGCCCGTAGTACGCGTTTTCGCCGAACATATCCTCCGGCCCGAACCAGTCGGGTTCGATGTCGAAATCTTTCAGGAAACCCAGATCAAGATCGCCGAGCAAATCGCCCCACCTGAACGTGAATTTTTGGGCGCGTGCGATATGCAGCGTATAGGTCCCGCCGGGCACGCCCATTGTCACCTTGCCCTTTCCCTTGACGAAAGCGGATTGCGCGAGGGAGCCGTCCGTGGCATAGAGACGCAGGAAGACATAAGCGTCCGGATCCGTGCAGGTGATACGCAGTTGCGCGCTGCCGCTGATGTTCTTCTCCATGATACCCGTCTTGGGCATGGGCAAGATACAGTCCTTTATTTTCAGCTTGCAATCCTTGTAGTCGTCGAGCGCCTTAAAGAGGGTGAAAGCCTTGTAATTCTCCCCGTTTTCCAGCTGGGACACTGCCAGGTCATAGCACTTTTCTTTGCTTGTCCGCAGCAGCGTTTTTACATCTTTATAGTTGTCTAACTCTTCCAGCGCCTCATAGGCTTTGACATAGTCCTCCGCATCGAGCAGGGCGACCGCGGCCTGATAGTCTTTCTCTTGTTTTGCGGCGCGTGTGTTTTCGGTCAGAAGTTTTCTGGAATCCTTGAAATTCTTGAGCGCGCGGAAGACCTCGGCGGCCTCTTCAAACTTTTCTTCCGCCGCAAGCGCCAGCCCCTCTAAATAGCTGATTTCATCACGCACGGCGGCCAATAGCGCCTCGGCATCCTCGCGGTCCATGAGCCCTTCCAGGATAACGCGCGCGGCCTCCCAGTCCTCGGCCTCGGCCAGTCCCTGCGCCTCGATAAAGGACAGCTCCTCCTTGCAGGCACGGGCCTGGGCCGCGCTGTCCTCAAAATCCTCCAGGCTCAGAAACTCTTCCCGCGCCAGTTCATACTCGCCCGCGTCCATCTTGAGTTTTGCCTCATCGTAGCGGGATTGCTTGGAGACGCAGGCGGAAAACGACAGGGCCAAAAACAGTGCCAGCAGGAAACAAGTTGTCTTTTTCATCGTAGTTGCCCCTCTTTCTTTATTTTTAATTACAGTACCGTTTCCAGCTGGACCAGCCAGCGCAGGATCCTGGCCGCGTCGGCGGCCGAGACAGGATTCGTGCCCGCCGTCACTTTGGCGTTTTTGAGACCTTGCGCGGAGAGGAACTGCAACTCAACGAGGTAGCGCAGGATGGCTGCCGCGTCGCTTGCTGAGACTATACTGTCCTCGTTCGCGTCGCCGCGCGGGGAGACCGTGAAACTCACGTGAAAGACTTTCAAAAGGTCGTATGAACCGTTCATGCTTACGGAGGCTGTGTGTGACCCTATTTTGATTCCCGCTTTCGGCACGACGGTGAAGGTGGCCGCGCCGCCGACCGCTATGCTCGCTGCGCTTGTTTGAGAAAGGACAAAACTATCGGCGTCCTCGCCAAAAAGGGCGATCGTCAGTGTGCCCGTGGCCCGATTGCCGGTGTTCGATACTGTCACGGTCAGGGGCGCCGGCGTCGCGTGGTTGTAGTGGGTCGTGCCGAAATCATATGCGCCGCCCACCACGTCAAGCGATACGCCGTAGCGCGGCAGGAAAACATAACCGGTGGTCTCACAGCCTTGGCAATCCTCTTCCAACGCGCCGTCACAGGACGGGCAGGGTACGGAGACTTTGCCACCGCATTCGGTGCATGGCACAACGTTTGTGTTATTACACATTGGACAGGGCGTCCCTCCAAGCGTAAAAAAGATGGAATGGGCAAAAAGCGCGGGGCAGGGTATCTCGTCCGTACCGAGACAGGCCATGCAATCCGGATCACTGATACCCGCGCAGCCGGAGCAGTCCACGCGCAGCGTTCCCAGAATCGGGCATAGCGGACAGCCTCCCACCAACGAAAGAATGGCGTGCATGGCTGCCAGCGGGCAGGAGGGAAAAGTGAACGAACCCGCGCCGTTGCAGGTCGGGCAGGTATCCAGCGCCTCGCCCGAGCCCTCGCAGCCCGAGCAGGCAACCCTGCCCGTGCCGCCGCAGACGCTGTGCGACTGCGTGCAGTAAGCGCCGCAGAAGTCCACGCAGTCCAGAATGTCGTAGCTTTGCTCCGTGCAGTAATCGCAGTCGGGGCAGGGGTCTGCCACAACCGCCGCCAGCGAGTTTCGTCCTGTCACCGCCGTCATGGCCAGCGACAAAGTGAGGGCCAGTATGATAGCCAGGGCCCGCTCAAAAGGTTTCGTTTTTGCCGGATTCATGAAAGCGTCCTCCTGTGGTTTTTTCAATATGATAATAATAGCATAAAAATCGGGCGGGCACAAGAGTGACCGCCCGGGGGTTGCGGGAGATTGCGGATCAAGTCCGCAATGACGTTGGAAGTCCACAATGACGTTTGGTTACGCATTACGCATTACGCATTGCGCATTATTTGGCGCGGCGTTTGCGGGTGCGGGAGGTGAAGAAGAGGGGCAGGAAGATGGACAGGCCGAGGACGATCAAAACGACCACGATGATCGGCGAGTAGCCCGCGATGAAGATGCCCATGTTCTTGAAGAATTCGCCCACGCCCTTGAGGCTTTCGGAGAACAGGCGGGAGGTTTGCTGGCCGCCGGTCTCCGTCTTGACGACGGTCTCGATCTCGACCTCGCGGATCGTGAGCGTGATGGTGCTGTAGCTCACCTGGTCCTGCAGGACGCGGCGGCGGCTCTCATAGGAGCTGAGCTCCGCGCGCACGTCGGTTAAACGGGACTGCACCGCGAACAGCTGGTCCAGCGTCGCGCCGTCTTCCTCCAACAGCTTGAGCAGGCTGGCCTGCTCGATCTTGAGCGCCTCGATCCGGCTTTCGATGTCCACGTAGGTTAAGGTCACGTCCTCGGTGCGGCTGGTCTGCGAGGTCACGTTGCCCATGCCCGTGACGGCGGCCTCGAGGGCGTCCAGGTTCGCGCTCGGCACGCGGATACGGATGGTGGCATACCGGAGATTCCACTGGGATAGGCCCGTGCCGCGCAGGCTGGATTCCTCCACATAACCGCCGGCCTGCGCGATCTGCGCGTCCAACGCGGCCATGAAGGCCTCGAACTCCTTGGTTTCGATGTCCACAAAAGAGGTGCGGATCAGCATACGCGAGGTTTGGCCCGAGATGGGCACGGCCTCCTGCGTGCCGCCGCCGGACTCGGGCGCAGCGATGGGTTCGGCCATGTCGGGCATGGCGTCGTCGGCGTATGCTTTGTTGATCGTGGTATAGAGCGCGCTGCTGTCGTAGGATGCTTCCGCTTCTTCGGCGAGGTTATAGCGGGCCATTGGGGCGTCCGCCATTGGCTTGGCGCAGCCAAGCAGCAGGCCCATAAGGAGGATCGCGGAGAGGGTGAGGATCAGGATTTTGGTTTTCATGGTGGTTGATTCCTTTCTGTTGAGATTGCGGGTCAAGCCCGCAATGACGGTGGGGGTGGTACGTTGGGTCGGCGGGCGGGCTGACCCCGCCCCTACGGTTGGGTTGTCATCCGTTTGTCATTCTGAGCGCAGCGAAGAATCTTGAATGTTGCCGTTTAGATCCTTCGCTTTGCTCAGGATGACAGTTTGGGATAGTTTAATTATAAATTTTCTTCAGCCGGCCCAGTAATTCCAGATAGCTGTAGCGGTAGCCCTTGAGATCGAGGCCCAGGCTGTCCTCGCAGAGGGCCAAGAGGTCGTTGACCGTGATGTCGCGGGCGTAGGCCGAGCCGCGCAGCATATCGCCGAAGGCGGCCACGGAGCAGGCGAAGTTGAAGTCGGCCGTGTTGCGCTTGAGGATACGGTCGAAGGTGACCGGCAGGGTCGTCAGGCGGCTGTTAGATTCGCCCGGTTTTTTGTAGCGCAGGCGGACCTCGAAGAGCTCGTTGCCATAGGCGGCCTTGCGGTTGGGTTCGACCGCGCCGGAGGAATACTTGAGGCCGGAGCCCATGATCTCGTCGGCCAGCTCGATCTCGAACAATACGATGATGTCCGTGCCGACGCCGATCTCGCCCGCGTCTTTATTATCATTGGCGAAATCACGGTTGTCAAGCGCGCGGTTCTCGTAGCCGATCAGACGATAGCTCTTGACATTGGCGGGGTTGAACTCGACCTGGGCCTTGACGTCCTCGGCGATGACAAAGAGGTTGGAGGCCAGTTCGTCGACCAGGACCTTTTCGGCGGTGGCAAGGGAGTTGAGGTAGGCATAGTTGCCGCTGCCGTGCTTGGCGAGGGTTTCCATGATGTCCTCGCGCAGGTTGCCCGTGCCGACGCCCAGCACACTGAGGTAGATGCCCGATTCCTTTTTGTTGGCGACCAGACGTTCGAGTTCCTTGGTGTTGGAAGTGCCGACGTTGAAGTCGCCGTCCGTGGCCAGGATAATGCGGTTGTTGCCGCCTTGCAGGAAGTTGCGCTCGGCCAGGCGGTAGGCGGTTTGGATGCCCGCCTCGCCCGCTGTGGAGCCGCCGGCGTCAAGACCGTAGATGGCGCCCAAGATCTTGTTCTTTTCTGAGCCCTTCGCGCCGTCTAATACGATGGTTGTGCCGCTGGCATAGGTGACGATGGAGACGCGGTCGCTCGCGTCGAGCGAGTCAACCAGCAGGGCGAAGGCGTCTTTGAGCAGGGGCAGGCGGTCATGCGGGCTCATGGAGCCGGAGACGTCGATCAAAAAGGTCAGGTTGCTGGGCGGGAGTTGGCTTTTGTCCAGCTCGCGGGCCTTGACGCGCACAAAGGCCATGTATTTGTTCGGGTCAAAGGGAGACGGGCCGAGCTCGGTATAGAGCGCGAAGGGGCTGCCGCTTTCGAGCTTGAGGACCTCGTCGTAGTTGAAGTAGTTGATCAGTTCCTCGGTGCGGACCGCGTTCTTGGGCGGCAGTTTGCCGCTTTCGATGTAGCGGGCAACGTTCGCGTAGGAGGCGGAGTCGACCTTTAAGGAGAAGGTGAGCATGGGGTCGCGGGCGGTGGATTTGCGGGTGTTTTCGTCGATGTCGATGTATTTTTCGTTGTTGGGGGCATAGACATAGTCGCCGTCGTCCGAGTACTTGCCGGCTGATTTGGGGGCAGAGCCGGGCTCTCCGGTTGTCGAGGGCGCGGGATCATAGTCCCACCAGTCGTCGGGGTCGTCGATCTCCGGCACGTCAACATCCCAGATGTCATACTCTGGCTCTGCCAGCGCGCCATCGTACGGCGGGGCGTAAGGGGCAGGCGCTTCTGCTCTCATGCAGGCGCCGGTCAGCAGGGCGAGGATCAGCATCGCCAGGACTAAAAGGGTGGAAAGTCTTTTTTGTTTCATGGGGGTCACGCTCCTTCATTCTTGTTTGGGTGGGGTTTCCCTTCGAGATTGCGGGTCTGCCACCCCACCAAATCTGCGGATTTGGCGGGGGCCCCGACGCCCGCAATGACGTATGGGGTTTACATAAGGGATAACCTCCCAAACAAAGGAAACATTACAAGGTTCTTGAAAATTCTTTTCCGTGTCATTCTGAGCCGGTTCCGAAGAATCGCCCTGAGGTGACACCGCGGTGTCATCCTGAGGCGTTCCGCCGAAGGATCTTACCCGCCGAAGGGCCATAGGCGAAGAATCTTGAAATTGCTAAATCAAATGTTTTTTTCAAGATTCTTTGGTCGCTCTGCTCCCTCAGAATGACACGACAGAGTGGGTAGCTCCATCAGAATGGCACGGTTAGGTCGCTCCGCTCTATCAGAATGACACTTCCCACTTGGCAGATAAATCTTCCCAACTGGGGTTCATCTCCTCTACCAACTCATCTTTCCGTTTTCTAATCCAACCCTTTATTTGCTTTTCCCTCGCAATGGCTGCTTTCACGTCGGTCGTGCTGTCGTAATAAACCAGCTTGCTTACATTATACTTATTTGTAAATCCATCTGCAAGTTTGCTCTTATGCTCGTATAGCCTGCGTTCAAGGTTGTTTGTAATGCCGACGTACATCACCTTATTGTTCCAGTTGGTTAGGATATAGACATAATACATAACAGTTCCTACCTTATATCAATGGATTCTTCGCGGAGTTTATCCTGAGCAAAAATAAGATTCTTCGCTGCGCTCAGAATGACAGCGGGGGGGAGGCAGAATGGCAGCGGAGGGCCGGAATGACAGCGGCGGGCCAGAATGACAGCGGCGGGTGCGGCGGGCGGGCTGACCCGGGGTCCCCGCTAAGCCCGCAGGCTTGGCGGGGTGGATCAACCGCCCCTACGCGGTCACTGCGAACGCCCGCCCCCTCCCTACAGAATGCTTTTGCCCAGCGCGATTAAGGTATTGATATCATAGCGGCAGGTGAGTTCGAAGAGCAGGCCGTCGGTGAGGAAGATCAGTTTTTGATAGCCGTCTTCCGAGAGCCCCCAGGCCGTTTGGCCGTTGATGGAGATGGCCGCCGCGCCGTCGGGCTTGGTCAGGGTGTCCGTTTCGGCCAGGACCAGCACGATGTCGTCCTGCCATTGGTCGTCCAGATAATAGATGGTTTGGGCCTCGTCCTGCTCGACGTCCGCAACGGAGAGGTTCTTCGGCAGCGCGAAGGAGAGCGGGATGATCTCGAACGCGGGGGGCGTCGGCTGCTTGCCCAATTCAGCCGAATCCGCGGCGGGCGCGTCCACTTCGGCGAC
>WRCT01000026.1 GCA_009783775.1 Clostridiales bacterium
GAGTGTAACGCCAGGCAATGATGATCCTTGCCCTTGCTGCCCTGACTGCAACCAAGAGGAATGCGAGTGTACCGAATGCGGCGGCAACGATGAATATGATTGTGTATGTGCCGCACCCGACCTCGGCGGCGTTTGGACGATTTCTTTCATAGACGGTTAAAAAGAAAAACCCCGTCGCAGCGGCCTTGTAACCTGCAACCTAAAACCTGGAACTAAAGAAGAGGAGGAAAGAAAAATGCTGGAAATCATCAACGCAGCGGTAGAGCGCCTGGCGGCGCAGGGCGCCATGGGCGCCCAGGTCGGCTTGATCCTGGGCTCGGGCCTGGGCGACTATGCCGAGGGGCTGGACAACCCCAAGTTTGTAAACTACGCAGACATCCCGGGCTACCCTGTCTCGGAGGTCGTGGGGCACAAGAGCCGTTTTGTCATCGGCGAGCGCGGCGGTAAAAAGATCATCGCGATGCAGGGTAGATTCCATTTCTATGAGGGCGTGCCGCAGAGCCTGCTGGCGCTCGGCGTACGCACCATGAAACAGCTGGGCGTGAAAACGCTGGTCGTCACGAACGCGGCGGGCGGCGTGAACACAAGCTATCACGCGGGCACGCTCATGCTGATCTCGGATCACATCAACTACAGCGGCAGCAACCCCTTGATCGGCAAGAACCTGGACGAGTTCGGCCCGCGTTTTCCTGACCAGAGCGACGTCTACACCCGCGCGCTGCGCACAAAGCTGCAGGTGCTGTCGGCGTCCGAGGGCATAGAGCTGGCCGAGGGCGTGTATATGATGTTCTCCGGCCCGACCTATGAGACGCCCGCCGAGATCCGCATGGCGCGGACCCTGGGCGCGGACGCGGTGGGTATGTCCACCGTGCCGGAGGCGATCGCCGCGGCGCATTGCAAAATGCAGGTCATCGGCATTTCGCTGATCACGAACATGGCTGCGGGCATCCTAAACCAGCCTCTCTCGCACGAGGAAGTCGCCGAGACCGCAGGCATCGCGGCCACGCGTTTCGCCGGCCTGATCGACTTGATTTTGGAGAAACTGCTGTAACAGAGCGACATGAGACTGTGTTTTTTCGGGAATTATAGCGCGGGCGGAACGGAGCGCGCCGCCTTTTGTGTCGCGAATCAGCTGGCCCGCGCCTTCCCGCGCTATGAGGTGTTTCTGCTGAACCTGTGGGACCGGCCCGCCACCTTTTCCGTTGATTCGGATGCCCGATATCATTTTCTACGGAAAAGAGACGAGCAGCGCGGCAAAATGCGTCATGTGATATCGACAACGATACAGCTGCGGAAGTTCCTCAAAAAAAACAAAATAGATATCCTCATCAATGTAGAGGCCATGTTGTGTCTGTACTCTTTTGCCGCCACATTGGGTTTGCCGTGCAGGAATATCATTTGGGACCACGCGAACTACTATCAGAGCCAGAATACAAAATGGCTGCCCAGAGTCAGAAAGTGGGCGGTCCGGCACCGTTTTATTGACCATTATGTCGTGCTTACCCAAAGGGATCTGCGCAATTTTCAGTCGCACTATAAAGTGAAGTGCCCGCTGACCTGTATCCATAACGCGGTTGCGTTTCCCGCCGAACCTTGCGATTATGACCTGCATTCCCAAACGATCGTCAGCGCGGGGCATATCAACCGGATCAAGAATTACATCATCATTCCCGATATCGCGAAGATCATATTCTCCCGATATCCGGACTGGAAATGGGAGATTTACGGTTCTGACGTCCGCGACGGCAGTGTGCTTGAGGAACTGCAAGAGAAAATCAAGCAGTACGGGCTACAGGACAAGGTCTTGCTTTGCGGCAGAACGAACGACATGGACGGCGTCTATCAAAAGGCCGCGCTGTATGTGCTCACCTCGCTGCAGGAGGGTCTGCCGCTGGTGCTGCTCGAGGCAAAGGCGCATGGGCTGCCTCTGGTCAGCTTTGATATTGAAACAGGGCCCGATGAGATCATTCGCGACGGCGTAAACGGCTGCCTGGTCCCGCCCTATGATATTGAAATCATGGCGAAAAAGATCTGTGGGCTGATGGAGGACAGCGGCTTGCGAAAAGAGTTTTCAGACAACGCGGCCTTGGATATGCAAAAGTTTGATATAGACGACATTATCGGGCAATGGAATACTATTTTTGAAGGCATGAATATAAGGGAGGATAGGGTATGAAGACGCAACCGCTCATCTCTGTTATCGTTCCTGTCTTTAATGCTGAGAAGTATTTAGATGCTTGCATCAACTCCATCCTGCAGCAGACCTATCAAAATCTGGAAATCATACTGGTGGATGACGGCTCTACCGATAAGTCCCTTGCCATTTGTGATGATTTTGCCAGAAAGGACACGAGAATTATTGTCATTTACCAGCCGAACAGCGGACCCTCAAACGCCCGGAATACGGGAATTAAACGCGCATCCGGCACCTACCTTTGTTTTCTCGACAGCGATGATTCCATGGAACCCAAGGCATTGCAGGCTGCGGTTTCGAGAATGGTGGAAACAAAGGCGGATGTTGTGAGTTGGTCCTATTTTGCAGATTATCTGGATGAAAGGGAGACATTGACAAAGTCTGTTCAGGTAAAGGTCCCGAATATTGTTTTGAAAAAAGGGGAAGAAGAAAATCAACGCCTTATTCTGGACGAGAACACATATGGCATATTGGGATACGCTTGGAATAAGCTGTATCAGCTGGAAGACATTAGAAAAAAAGGGTTTTATTTTGAGGAAGGAACTTCTTTATCTGAAGACGCTTTATTTAACTTCACCTACTTTCTATCTGTATCAAGCATTGCTTGCATGGACTCCTGCCTAACCCATTATATGCAGCGTCCCATACAGACCTTAAAAAATGCAGATTGTGAAAACTTGTTTGCATTAAGACTGCGCGTTGCGGAAGTGAAACGAAGGTTTTTTTATGCATGGGCGGGGGATATGGAAGAAAGCGATGTTGCAGTTGCCTATATGTACTTTTCGGCAGTCATGGAGCATCTAAAAAAACGTATACATGATACATATAGGGAACTACATATACTACTTAACGGTATTTGTCAGAACAGAAAAATGAAGAGCGAACTTGCACGCTGCAAGGGTAGAAACGCAAATAACAGAATCTGCCTTTTCCTTCTAAAGCACAGACTCAACTTTTTTCTCATCCTAATATACAAATTACAATATTCATGATAAAATAATAATAAGATGTTTCAGAAAATCAAACAAAAAATTCCGGTAGCTGTCAAGAGAAATATTCTTTATTATTTCTTGCCCCGTAACGACCCTGCGTTTGAAGGCATCAAGAAAAAAAAGAAAGTGATTATCACGCTCTGCGGTTTCTATCAAAACCTCGGCGATATGGCGCTGACCTATTCACAGAAACTATTCCTACAAAGCGTCTTTCCGGACAGGGAAGTTGTTTTGTTTCCACTTCAGGACACTTTTACAAAACTCAGAGCCTTAAAGCGAGCCTGCACCAGAGAGGATGTTATTACTACGATTGGCGGTGGAAACATGGATGACATCTATGTTGATATAGAGGACTGCCGGCGATTTGTCATACAGAAATTCCCCAAGAATAAAATCATTTCCTTCCCCCAGACCATCGCCTTCTCGGATACCCCCTTCGGCCAAAAGAGACTCAAAAAGACGGTTCGAACGTGCGCAAAGCATAAGAACCTGACCCTTTTTGCCCGGGAGGTCTCTTCCCTCGAGAAAATGAGGATGTGTTTTCCAAACAATAAGATCTGCTTTTCCCCCGACATCGTATTGTCGCTGAACCAGGCGGAACCGAAAGAAGAACGGACGACCGTTATTTCCTGCCTGCGCGATGACAAGGAGAATTTCCTGACAGGAGGGGAGAGGGCGCTTTTGCTTGCCGTGTTGGAAGAAAAATATCCCGGCATGATTCACACCGATACCGTAAACATATCATTGGAGGAATGTCGACCAGACAGCTATGAGCAAACGCTCCACCGGTTTTGGGATATGCTCAAAGGCGCGAAGGTTGTCGTCACGGATAGGCTGCACGGCATGATTTTTTGCGCGATTACCCAAACTCCCTGTGTCGTGCTGAACAACAGCAACAACAAAATCAAAGGCGTTTATGAGGCCTGGCTTGCAGGCGTCCCCTATATCAAGTTCATAGATGGATTTGACGTTGACGCGATTCTGCATCAAATGGAGGTGCTTGCTGCGCTCGATTTGAGTCAAGCCAAAACACTCGATCTTGTGCCCGCATTCGAGGATATGAGAAAAACAGTAACGGAGGGGTCCTGATGATAACCGTTGGAAAAATACAAAGCGCAATGGTGAATGGGCTTGCCGTTCTCTCTTCTGAGATCAAAACGGAAACAACGAGTGAAATGCTGTTTTTCGCGGTGCGTGAGGAACAGGAAACGTATTTATGCACGGACAGGGCCGACGCGTTTTTGGTTACGGTTCTCATAAAAGCCATGCGGGAACATCAGGATATTTTGGTCGAATCTCCGATATCCGAACGGTTGTTATATGGCATACAAACTTTCCTGATCCCGGCCTGGTTAAAAATGAATCCGGCGTTTTCCCCGATAAAAATCATTGCCACACATACAACAACGGAGCCCGCGAGCCAATACGGCGGCCTTGCCACCGGTATTTCCTGCGGCGTGGATTCCCTGTACACCGTACTTTCCAATCTAAACGGCGAAACGCCGCCTTCCTTGAAACTCACGCACCTGATCCTGTTCAACGAATGCAGAGTATGCGCGCCATGTGAACTTACAACAGAGGATAATGTCAAAATCAAGGCGTCCAAAGAGGTAACCCAAGCGCTCGGACTGACCTTCGTTCCGGTCTGGTCCAATGCCATTCTGTTCTTCACGTGCGCCTTTGAGCACGTGCATACCTTTCACAATATGGCGCACGCGTTGGCTTTGCAACCGCTCATCAAAACCTACTACTATGCTTCCGGCCATTCCATTAAAAGATTCTGGCTCGATTTTTCCGACGCGTCGCATTATGATTTAATCAATGCAAAGGCGCTAAAAACCGAATCCTTTGAGATGATCTCCCATGACCCGCTGGTTGACCGTTTCGAGAAGACCCGATATATCTCTTCGTTTGAGCTGACACAAACACACCTTGACGTATGTGTCAGACCTCAAAAATCAGAAACACATATCAATTGTTCGGAGTGTTTCAAGTGCCTGCGCACCATGCTCACCTTGGATGTGCTTGGGGTGCTGGATCGTTTTATCTCTGTTTTTGACGTGAAAACCTATCGGAAAAACTGCGCTAAAAACTGGGGCATGACTTACTATATCAGGTGGAGGATCAAAGATGAATTTGCGGAGGAAATCATCGAAAACGCAAGAAAATTCAAATACAAAATTCCGTTTTCCGCTTGTTTTTGGATGCTGGCCACCGGGTTATTCAATCAATTTGCGAAACTCAAGCGCATCATGAAAAGGAGTTCTCTGTGAGTAAGGAGGTCTTAAGACCTGGTGTTTCCATTATTGTCCCCGTTTATAATTCCGGAAAACTCCTGGAAAAATGTGTAGATAGTCTGCTTGCTCAGACCTTAACCGACATTGAAATCATACTGGTGAATGACGGGTCCACGGATCGCTCCGGCGAGCTCTGTGACCATTATGCCGTGATGGATAACAGAATCACCGTGATCCGTCAGCAGAACCAAGGCCCTTCTGCCGCACGGAATGCGGGTCTTGCCATTGCGGGCGGGGCGTATGTCGGCTTTGTAGACAGTGATGATTATGTTGACACAACGATGTATGAAAATATGTATGCCATTGCAAAAGAACATGACGTTGATATTGTAAACTGTGATATGTATTTCATTGGTGAATCGACCCAAATCATTCGCACAAAGATTGAAAAAAACCGGATAATAGATTTAGAAAAAGAGAGACGCGCGCTGTTTTTGACAATCAACTCCAACGGAATCACTGTATTTGCGGTTCGGAATATCTTCAGAACTGAGATTGTAAAAGGAAAGGTTTTCTTCCCCCCGCATACGATTGGCGAGGAGGTGCCCTTTGTGTTGGAAACCCTGCTCAATGCCAGAACCTATTACTCAATGGATATGCCCTACTATTTCTATGTCGGAAGACCGGGCAGCATCACACACGAAAAATATAATAAACAGTTACTTGATTTACTTTGCCGTCAACATGAATGTAGGGAAAACATATATCATTCCTATGGCATGGACGCCTTCCTTTTTGATTTGTATCAAAGCACAATGGATTACACTGTGCCTTCATTGATTCTAAACTTCATCAACGCGCCGAGACGTGAAAGAACGATAAAAGCGTTGAAAGAGATTCGAAACTGTGAGATGATTGCCACTGCATATAAAAAAGCAACGCCTTCCCGTAGTCCCTCTTGGAAACTTGGAGTGTTGCGGTTTCTTCTCAAATACAGAGTCTACCCGCTAGTCGTGCTCTTAACAGCGCTTTCAAAGCATTGAGTGCGCGCAGAGAACCCCCGCCACCAGCTCCAAACTTTCCAGCGCGTAGAGCGCGTCCATGACTGAAACGCTCAAAGAGTAGATGCCGTTCGGCGGGGAGAAGAGCAGCTTTTCGTCCGATAACGCGGTCGGCTTTGCCGTTGTGATCGGCGGCAGGTCGGGCATGATTTTGTAAAGCGCGGCGGGGTCCGCGTGTTTTAAGCAAAACGCGACTGCCATCGGCGGCCAGGCACGCAGGCAAACCGAGATATCCGGCCGTGCTTTGTAAATTTCGAAGTGCGTTTTCGTCTCTTCCGGCGCTTGTCCGCCCGCCAGCCACTTCCCACTTTGATCCAGAATACAGAGCGTGTCCGGCGAGATATTCGCGAGCGACGTGCCGCGCGGCGAGATCATCATCAGCCCGTCATTCAATCGCGCGCTGATACAACCGTGCAGTCCCGCAGCCAGCCCGCGCGCGTACAGCCGCTGTCCGGCCCTCACCATCTGCTCCGCCAGCTCTCTATATTGTTCAATCATATTTATCCCCTTCCGGCATCTGGAATCTGGAATCTGGCATCTTAATTTTGTCCCAAAGTCCATATGTGCCGGTATTCTCCAGCGCGTGCAGCAACTTGTCCTGCGCGTCGGGCACAAGGCGGGTCAGGTGCGCCAGCAGCTCTTTCGCCTCCTCGCGCTTGGTGTGGCCCGCGACATCGCAGGCGGGCGGCAGAATGGGAAAATCAAACCTGCGCGCCACGGACAACGCGTGCCACTCGGGCAGGAAGATCAGCGGGCGAATGATCGTGACGCCGCTGCGCGAGAGATAGGTTACGGGCGCGAAGGTGTTCATGCGCCCCTCATAGAGCAGGCTCATAAAGAGCGTTTGCAGCACGTCGTCCCGATTGTGGCCCAGCGCGACCTTGTTGCAGCCACGCTCCTTGGCGGCATTGTTGAGCGCCCCGCGCCGCAGTGTGGCGCAGAGCGCGCAGGGGCTGCGCTCCTGTCTTAACTCAAACACGACCTTGCCGATATCGGTGGGAATGACCTCAAAATCAATGCCGATTTCTTTCGCCATGGCCGAGATCGCGCTTGTGTCGTGGTTCTTCAAACCCAGATCCAGCATTATGGCGCAGACCTCGAACTTTGCCTTGGCAAAATGCTGATACAGCTTCATGGCGCGCATGAGCAGCAGCGAATCCTTGCCGCCGGACACGCCGACGCAGACCTTGTCGCCGTCCGCGAGCATATGATATTTTTCATCCGCGCGGCGGATACAGCCGAGAACCTTTTTCATGTATTCTATCATAAAGAAAATCATTGCATTTTGCAAGAAAAGATGTTATAATCGGTAAAAATAAATAGCGACTTATCAAGAGTGATTGAGGGACGGGCCCTGTGAAATCCGGCAACCTACTATAATGTAAGGTGCTAAATCCCGCAGCGTTAGCTGAAAGATGAGTAAAATCAAGGGCTCATCTTTCAGATGAGCCTTCCTCAATTGTAGTTTGTAGTTTGTACATTGTAGTTTGAGCTAGGAGGTAATTAAAGATATGAAAAGAAACATCTTCACCAGCGAATCCGTCACCATCGGCCATCCGGACAAGCTCTGCGACCAGCTGTCCGACGCGGTACTGGACGCGGTTCTGGCCCAGGATCCCACTGCCCGCGTCGCCTGCGAGTGCGCGGTCACGACGGGTTTGGCCCTGGTCATGGGCGAACTGACCACCGACTGTTATGTCGACATTCCCGCCATCGCGCGCAAGACGATCTGCGACATCGGCTACGACCGCGCAAAGTATGGCTTTGACGGCCACACCTGCGGCGTGATCGTGGCGCTGGACGCGCAATCGCCCGACATTGCCATGGGCGTGGACCGCGAGGGCGCGGGCGACCAGGGTATGATGTTCGGTTACGCCTGCGACGATACGGAAAGCCTCATGCCCCTGCCCATTCACCTGGCCCACGCGCTCACGCGGCGTTTGACCGAGACGCGCCAAAGCGGGCTCTTGCCCTATCTGCGGCCGGACGGCAAGTCACAGGTCAGCATCGAATACGAGGACGGCCTGCCCAAACGCATTCACACGGTCGTGCTGGCCGCCCAGCATGACGAGCAGATTGCCACGGAACAACTGCGCAAGGACCTTATGCGCGAAGTCGCTCAAAAAACATTACCCGCCGGTATGATCGACGGGCAAACGCGGTTTATGATCAATATGACGGGTCGTTTTGTGATCGGCGGGCCGCATGGCGACTCTGGCCTCACAGGGCGCAAGATCATTGTGGACAGCTATGGCGGCTGGGCGCGGCACGGCGGCGGCGCGTTCTCGGGCAAGGACCCGACGAAAGTGGACCGCAGCGCCAGCTATATGGCGCGTTACGTCGCGAAAAACCTGGTGGCGGCGGGCCTGGCCAAGCGTTGCGAAATCCAGCTGGCCTATGCCATCGGCGTGGCCGAACCGGTCTCCGTGCGGATCGATACCGAAGGCACCGGCACGCAGTCGGACGAACAGCTCGCTGCCCTGGTGCGGCAGACCTACGACCTGCGCCCGGCGGCGATCATCGAACGACTCGACCTGCGCCGTCCGATCTACCTCGCCACCGCAAAAAACGGACACTTCGGCAACCCCGCGTTCGCGTGGGAGCGGGTAGACAGGACGGGTTTTTAACCGCGAACCACGCGAACTACACAAACTCGCTTCGGTGGGGCCTTCGCGTTTTTCGTGGTTTCCCGTTCGTCATTGGAACCCCTGATTAAATCGTTCGCCGGGGAATTTGACTATCAGAATAGTCCCAACATAGACGCTTTTGACAGGCCAGCTATTTAATCAGTGGGCCCCATTGCGGACTTAATCCGCAACCGCGTGAGCGCCCTACGCAGGCCCCGCAATATAGACAATATCATTCACCTTGCGCAGACTGTTTGTCGCGTGGTAAATCTGGCCGTTCCAATATAGTTGGGCAGACTCGCCCCCGTCCAGGTTATAGGCTTGCGCGCAACCCAAACGCTCCATCAGCAGCGAGAGCTCCTTTAAGCTCACACCCTCCGAGGCGGAGGTCCTGCCGCGCACCACAACGAAACAATAATGCCCCGGCTCGTAATAGCCGAGCACGGCGCGCGGGTTGCGCGCGTACAATCTGCTGTGAAACGTCTCCTTGTGCCCCCCGTTCTCGTCCAGCAGCCCGGGTCCGAACGACCAGACGTGCCAGGGGTCCAGGGCCGAAATCTCCTCACCCGTGTAGGCGCCGGCTTCAAAAATTTGCAGAACACCGTCCCGTCCAAACACCCCCGCGTCCTGCCGCTCCTCGATTCGCGTGCGATAACTTACTCCATTGCGGACGCAAATCCCCTTTTTGTTCGCTCCCGTGAAATCTCCCGAAAGCGCCACCACGGCGCCCCGATCCTCCGCCAGCGCCTTGATATGAGCGGTGGCGCGCAGGCCGCCCCCCGCCAGTCCGCAACGCAGACGCTCAGCGTTCTGCACATAGATGTCCGCCAGATAATAAGCCAGCTCCCCACCGGTGATCCCGCTATGCTTCTCATACACTTCCTCAAAAAACACCGCGATATCCTTGGACTGCCAAGAGGTCTCGGTGACGACAATCTCGCCGTCCGTAAACACGTCAAACCGTCCGCCGCAAAGCCCGTCGGGCGTGGGAACCGGCGTGGGGACCGGCGTTGGGGTGGGGGCGGGGGAGAGTGTGGCCGCAGGCATTTCGGTGGGCAGAGCTTCGTTCACAGCGGGCAGTAATGTGACAATAGCATCCGCGCCCGTGTTTCCCGTGCCGTTGCAACCGAAGAACAAGCACAGCAAAACAGCCATGCCCGCCGGCAGAAGAAATATTTTTTTACCCCAAACCCCTTTTATAAGTCATGCCCATCTTTCGTGTTTTTCGCGTGTTTCGCGGTTAAAAGAAAAACCCTGCGTGAGCGGTCTGACCACTGCTCACTGCTCACTGACCACTGCTCGCTGCCAAAGGCAAGTACACAATATCATTCACCTGCCGCGCGCTATTCGACGCCTTATACAGCTTGCCGTCCCAGTAAAGCTGCGCCGTCTGGCCGCCGTCCAGGTTAAAGGCGGAGACGCAACCCAACTGCTCCATCAGCTGGGAGAGCTGCGCCAATGTCAGGCCTTTGGAGGCCTTCACCCTGCCGCGCACCAGCACAAAGCAATAATGCCCCGGCTCGTAATAGCCAAGCACGGCGCGCGGGTTGCGCCGCGCGATGGCGCTGTCAAACTTCTCCTGGGCCTTGCCGCCTTCATCCAGCAGATTCGGCCCGAAGGTCCAGACCTGCCAGGGCTCCCGCGCCGCGATATGCTCAGCCGTATACGCGCCCGCCTCATAGATCTCCAGCACGCCGTCCTTTGTCAGCACGCCCACGTCGAGCGCCGTGTCGAAAGTTGAACGATAGGTTATACCGTCGCGCACACAGAGCCCCGTCTTGCGGTGGGCCGAAAAATCGCCGGCGATCGCAATCAGCGCGTCCACACTCTGCGCCAGTCCCCTCATGGGCTCCGTAGTTTTGATCGCGCCCCGCGACAGGGCGGAACGGAGATCTTCAATATTCTGCACATAGATATCCGCAACATAATAGACCAGCGGTCTGTCGGAGAGCGCGCTTTTCTCCTCGCTCACCTCTCTGAAAAACACAGCGATATCCTTCGACTGATAGGAATCCTCGGTTTGTATGACCTCGCCCTCGGTAAACACATCAAACCGCCAGCCGCAAAGCCCGCTGGGCGTGGGCACGGGTGTGGGTGTCGGGGTAGGGGCAGGGGAGGGGGTAGCAGTGGGCAGTGGCGTTGCGACGGGCGTGTCTGTGTGCGCAATCTCAATATTTCTCGCTCTATTGCACCCAAAACAAAGACACAGCAAAACAGCCATGCCCGCCAACAGAAGAAATATTTTTTTATTCCAAGCCCCTTTTATAAGTCATGCCCCTCTTTCGTGTCTGGAATCTGGCGTCTGGAATCCGGAATCTAACTTGCCAAAGGCAAGTACACAATATCATTCACCTGCCGCGCGCCGCCCGCGCCCGGGTAGGACTTGCCGTCAAAGTAAAACTGCGTCGTCGCGCCGCCGTCCAGGTTAAAAGCCGAGGTGCAGCCCAGCTGCGCCATCAATTGCGAGAGCTCGGCCAGGTTCATACCGGCGGATTCCGCGACCCGGCCGCGCACCATGACGAAACAATAATGCCCCGGCTCATAGTAGCCGAACACGGCGCGGGGATTGCGTGTGTACACGTCCGTATTGAACCAATCCTTGGCCTGCCCGTTCTCGTCCATCAGCTCCGGCCCGAAGGTCCAGACGTGCCAGGGGTCGAGTGGCAGCACATCGTTCTCCGTGTACATACCGATTTCAAATGTGCCGAACGTGCCGTCCTTAAACAGGATGCCCACGTCGCGCCGCTCGTCCACCGACGTACGGTAGACAATGCCGTTGCGCACGCAAATGCCCGACCGGCGCCAGGCCGCGAAATCACCCGAGATCGCCACGATGGCGTCCACGCTCTGCGCCAAATTTTTCATGTGCATCGTGCTGTGAATGTCCTCCTTCACCAGCCCGCAGCGCAGATCCTCGATGTTCTGCACATAGATGTCCGCGACATAGTACACAAGTGCCTTGCCCGTGATATCGCTCACCTTCTCACGCACCTCTCTGAAAAACACCGCAGTATCCTTTGTCTGATAGGAATTCTCCGTCTTGATGATCTCACCGTCGGTGAATACGTCAAACCGCCCGCCGCAAAGCCCGCCGGGCGTGGGCTCGGGCGTAGGCTGGGGCGTGGGGGAGGGGGTGACCGGCGGGGGCACGGCAGTCGGCGCGACCACGTCCAGCCCGCTTAAATTGTTTTGCGCCGCCATATAATTGATCAGCACCCCGACTCCGATCGCCAGCGCGGCGATAGCGGCCAGAAGGCATAAATACAGCACAATTTTCTTGGCACTTAACATAACTCCACCATTCGTGACAGTGGTGGTGACTGCGGGGACGGTTCTCTGTATCACCGCTGTGACACGATGAACCGTCCCCCTGTCACCCGACACTTCATTTCTCCAAAGGCTCCGCGATATAAATAATATCCCAAAGATCCCTGTTCTTATACACCGCGTTCAGGCGCGCGTCCTGCCAGTAAATCTGGGCCGTGTCGCCGCCGTCTAAATTATATGCCGTCTTAACGCCCAAATGCAACATGAGCTGCGCCATCTCGTCGAGCGTCAGCCCCTTCGCCTTCGCCACGCGCCCCTCGGTCAGCACAAAACAATAGTGCCCCGGTTCATAGTACCCCAGGACCACGCGCGGCGCGGTCTCCGCCGCGATGGGGATATCCCAGCCGGACCGTGCCTGCCCGTTCTCTACCAGCGTGGGCCCGAAGGACCAAACCTGCCAGGGCTGCTGCTCGGCCGAAATGCTTTCAAGATCATAAGTCCCCGCGTCAAAGGCCGCCATCACGCCGTCGGGATAGAGCACGCAGAGATCGCGCGGCCTGTCCACCGACTCGCGGTACACCACGCCGTCCTGCAAGATAATGCCGCGTTTCACATACTGATAGTGCACGCCGGAGATGGCCAGCAGCGCGTTGTAGGAACGGGCGATGGTCTTGAGGTTTTGCAGCTCGCCCCAGTATTGCTGTCTGGAAAAGCCCGTCCGCAACGCGGTGATATCCTGCAAGTAGATATCCACCACAAAGTAGCGGTTCTTTTTGCCGAACATTTCGCGCTCCTCGACGACCTCTACGGTAAAGCTGACCTGCTCGCTGCGATAGGACCAGTCGTCTTGCTCAATCCCGCCCCCGGTAAACTTCTCCGCATAGCGGCCGCCCAGCAGGCCGGGTATCGGTGTGGGCATGGGCGTGGCCGTTGGCGCGGGCGTGTCCGTGGGATCGGGCGTCACATGAACGATCGCGGGCGTCTTATCGACAACAACCAATTCATCCCCGCTCTTATCTTCGCAACCGCAAAGCAAAACAAACAAAACCAGCCCCATCAGAACCAGCCCCAGTCTGATAAAAGTGACAGGGGGACGGTTCTCTGTGCCCCCGCAGTGACATGATGAACCGTCCCCGCTGTCACAGCGCTTTTGTGTATATGTAACCCTCATAAATCCCCATCTTAAAAAGTACCGAAAGTATACCATTCAAATGTAAAAATTACAACGACAACTTGTGAACAGTTACGCCCCAGTTTCACCCAACCATAAAATCATGAAAAAACCGCATGAGAATGTCCATAAAACCAAACGACATTACCTCAAACTCGGGAAACAACTCGACCACATACAGCGGTGCGCTGTTCGGATAGGCATAGACGGCCCGCCCCACGCCGGTGCTCGGCGCCAGCGGCGCAAGCAGGGTCTCGGGCAGCTCATAGGTGCAGCCCAATTCCCCGTCCTGCTTTTGCAGCAGGGACACGACCGTCTCATGCGGCACAAGATTCACCGTATTGCTGTCGCCATACAACACGGGATAATCCTTGAGCAGCGGTTCATAGGCCGTGGCCAGCGCGCGCTGCTTGCAGTTGGCGTAAGCATAGTCAAAGAGCCGCGTCGCGGCCGTGAACCGATCCTCGCTGCTGCTCGCCCCGATCACCACGGCGACATAACTCACCTCGTTTTTCGTGACCGCAAACACCCCGCTGTATCCCTCCTCGCGCGCGCTGCCCGTCAGCAGCCCAAAGCAGCCCGCGTAAAAACGCACCAAACGGTTCGCGTTCACCAGCTCCGTTTGGCGCCCGTCCGCGTGTTTTAATTCGTCCATATAGCGCGTGGCAAACCGCAAAAAGCTTTGGCTGCCCGCCGCCGCCTGTCCCAGCGCCAGCAGATCCCGCGCCGTGAAAAGCGTGCCGCCGCCCAGACAGTCGGTCAGTGCAAGGTCAAGCCCCAGCCGCTGCAAGACGACCTGGATGTTTTGCAAAAACACCTGCTCGGAGCCGAACGCGTTTTCGCCCAGCGTCCAGATCGCGTCGCCCGCCGAGATCATCACGGCGGCCTTGAGCAGCGCCTCCGCTTGGGCGGTTTCGCCCGCGTCCAAAAACGCGGTGGGGCCCGGAATGCCGGACGCTTTTTTGGAGACCTGCATAGAAGCGTCCGGCGCGATAATACCCTCGTCAAAAGCCAGCGCCAGCGTCAAAATGGCGGGCAGCTTGGCCAGCCCCGCCACGGGCAGCGCCTTGTCCTCGTTCTGCGCCACGATCGCCACATTCGACTGCAAAGGCGTCAGCAGCACGGCCTTGGCGGACTCGGTATCCACCAACTCCTGCGCGAATACAGCCACCGGCAGGGCCAGGGTCAGCGCAAGCAACAGCGCAACCAAACAGGCAAGAATAGACTTCATATCATTTCCCCCTAATCGGTACAACCTATGAGCGGCGCGGCGAAATAATGTACAATGTACAAATTACAATGTACAATGGATGAAAAAGCTGCCTGACGGCAGTTTGAATTATTAGGCAAAGGACAACCCTGGGAACTGGATTGCTTCGGCATTATTCTTTCAGGTCAAGGGGCTTTTGGGCGCCTCGCAATGACACCCCCTCCCCCAACGTCATTGCGAGGAGAACACAGGAAATGCGTATTAAGGGAAACACGACGAAGCAATCCAGTCTCCCAACTCAAATATAAACGCGTAGGGGCGACCATCAATCGTCCGCCTCGCCGCAGCGTGTTCGTGTGGTTCGTGGTTAAAATACGTTCCCGCCCCGCCGCAGTGGTATTCGCGTCCATTGCCACCCCACCCAATTTGCGAATTGGGCGGGGACCCCGGTTCGCGTCATTCGCGGTTAAAAATCCCTGTGTGAGCGCCCCTACGAACGAACCGTGTCCCGCTCTATAGCCTTGCGCAGCCCTGCCGTAATCAAATCGGGGCATACGCGCAGCAACTCCCTCGCCGCCTCCGGCGAATAGGCAAACCGATGATGGTGCAAGTTCTTGCCGATTCTGTACAGATTTTTACGTTGCCGGTCCGTGAGCGTATCCACCCGCTGGATAAAACGCAGCTGCTCTATCGAGCCGGTATACCGGGTGGATTTACCATAATTTTCTATTACGATGGACCCTATGTCCTTCCAGGGCAGTTCAATCGGCTCCGCCCGTGGGCAACGTATCACAATGCCATCGTTGTAAATTTCAAAATACGCATACGCCCCGCGCCATAACCAAGAGGGCAGCGCCCAAAAGAGAATAATAAAGACCCAAAGCGCGTAGAAATAATAGATATTTCCATCCACGCTCAGTTCTTCGGCCAGACTGCCGGCACCCAAAAGTGCAAGAAACAGGAGACCGAAAATAAAGATGGGAGGGAGCCATAGAAGAACCCACCTATCACTTTTCTTCAACCGATAATATCGTTTGGTATCGTCCCGCATAGCTGCGCCCCAAAATCCTTTTCTCGTGGCATTCGTGTCTTTCGTGGTTAATACGTTCCCACCCCCGC
>WRCT01000027.1 GCA_009783775.1 Clostridiales bacterium
GATCGACCGCGTCACGGTCTTTGACATCGACGGCACAACGATCCTCAGCCAGGACATCACGGCCAACGGCATCGCCCTGCTCAACCAGGTCGCGGCTGCCACGGCGACTGTCATCCCGGGCGCGCCCGTTCTGAGCGCGGCTTGGGTCGCGGACGTCGGTATGCCGGGCGGCGGATATTTCTCCCTGGTCCTTATGGACGGCGCGACCGCTGTTCCGGTTAGCCCCGGCAACCCTGACCTTACCATCACAACCCAGGGACTAAACGTAATGACCACTGAGTGGATGCCGGTCGGCGGCGGCGCGCTCTTGGTGAATCCGGACGGACAGCTCATTTGTCAGGCTATGATGCTGAGAGAGCAGCTGGGCGCTTCTCCCGATCAGACTGTCCAAGCGACGCTGACGATCGCAGTCAACGGGACCCCATCCAATACGCTGGCCTTCGTGCTTCCGGGAGGCTCGGCTCAACTGCAGCTGGACTAACGGGCCATAACGGCTGAACGGTTCACCGAACCTTACAGCCGCAAACCAAAACGAAAAAGAGATCCCGTCCGGGGCCAAAACGGCCACGGGCGGGATTCACCCGAAAATCGAAAGCCGCCGGATATTCTTTTATATCGGCTTTCGGGTGAATCCCGCCGAATATGAGGGAAAGGAGAAAACGGCGCACCGGAAATGAACAGAGCAAAGAGAGTATTCAAACCCATATTGGCAGTCATTCTGTTGGCGGCGACGCTGTTGTCCTCCGTCATGACGGTGGTGGCCTGGCATGACTTCACACAGTCCTGCACCAATGATTTCAGGGGAACGGTGGCCAAGACCACCGTTACCTTGCATAAATACGAAAAAAATCACAGCGGCGATATCATCCCCCGACCGGTGGGGAACGCCGGATTTTTGCTGTTCAGGCAGATGCATGACGGAACCTGGACGCAGATAGACGGAATGTTCGCCACCAACGCGAGCGGCAAAATCACGGTGGAAAAGCTCAATTCCGGAACCTATAAATTCGTGGAAACCCACCCGGGTTACGGGTATGGGTATGACACGGACGGCGGCGGAAACGAAATCAGGGAATATTTCTTCACCATCACGCCCGACGACGCGGAGGGCCTGGCGATCGTATCGGTAATGGCTTACAACCGGCGGCGGAAAGGCGGGCTGGAAATCAGCAAGACCGTAAAGAACAAGGACGGTTCCGCTTTGACGCCGGAGCAGCTGGACAAACAGTTCGAGTTCACCGTAACCTTCTCCGATGAAGGGACCTATGTATATCAGATATTTAAGGACGGCGTTCCTGCGGGAAGCAAAAAATCCCTGACCGACGGCGGCACGCTGCTGCTGCGGCACGGCGAGGTGGCGGTGTTTGAGGATGTGCCCGTGGGCACATATTATACCGTGACCGAAACGCCGGCGAAGGGCTATTCCGTAAAATCCGGCGGCAGTTCTGTCGTCACGCATTATGAATTCGTTCCCGTCTTTACCGACGGAGAAACATACGGCTGCGCCATCGGCAGCGCCGCGCCGGAACCGTTCACATCCGGCGATATGCTTACCCTTAAGCCGGGCAGAACCGCAACGTTCTATCTGCCGGTATATAAAGACGGAGAGCCCGGCACGGAAACTATCGGCGTCAGCCTGCGCTCCGCCGCCAAAGAGAACGAGTTTATCGTGACGTTCTCGGACGAGGGGACATATACGTATCAGCTGCACAAGGACGGCACGCCGGTGGGCGCGCCGCAAACCCTGTCAAGCGGCGATACGCTGTCCTGGGCGTCCGACCGGTCCGTGGTGTTTGAGGAACTGCCCCTCGCCCTCCGGTACAGCGTTGTGAAAACCGAGGAGACGGACGAAAAAGGCTGTATCAGCGTCAGCAGCAATGATTCCAGCGGCAGCATCCGAAAAGACAAGGTAAGCCGCGCCTCGTTTACCAATACCTATGATGAGCCCAAGGAGGGCAGGGTCAAGATCACGGTGAAGAAGATCGTCGAGGGCGATATTCCCGAGAGCGAAAAAGACAGGGTATTTTGGTTCAATCTGACGGTCAACGGCGGGGAACCGATCCGCTTCCCGCTTAAGGCGGATGAGCAGAAAACGTTCGAACTGAATTCCGGCGACACCTATTCCGTCACCGAGGAGGATCCGTTCCATTGGGGCTATGTGCAAACCGCTGCGGTAAACGGCGCGGGCACCGCCTGCGCGCCGGAGATTACTATAATTTTCACTAACAGATATGTGGGCACCCTGTGGATCAAAGTGGAAGGCAGGAAAACCTGGGACATGAGCCATAATCCCACGGCTGTGCTTCCGAGCTATATTCTTGTCCAGCTGCTGGCGGACGGCGTAGTTGTGCAGACCATTATGGTCAAGCCCGATGCGGACGGCAATTGGCTGTACGGTTTCGTCGCGCCCATGCACGACGGGGACGATAATGAAATCAAGTACACGGTACAGGAGGTTCCCGTGCCGGGCTTCGTCAGCGAAGTTGACGGGTTTGACATTAAAAACACGCGCAAACCGGCCGGCCAGGCGACGGATGGCTTCTCCGTGAAGAAAGTCATCACCGGTTCACGGCCCGCCGCGGACGACACCTTCACCTTCAAACTGGAAGCCATAAACGGCGCGCCCATGCCGGACGGCTCTGCGGACGGCGTAAAAACCATCACCGTCACCGGCGAGGGCGAGCGGTCGTTCGGCAGCATTGAATATCGGGAAGCCGGAACTTACAGCTACCGTGTGACGGAGATCAAGGGAAGCGCCGACTGCGTATATGATGAAACGGTGTATATCATCACGGTGACGGTCAAGGAGACTGCGGATGGTGATCTGGTTATCGACTCGAAGTCCTTTGCCACCCAAGGCGGAGGGAACACAGAATATCGGAACGCCGTCTTTACCAACCACTACAACGCGTTGGACGAAACCAGCGTTCTTTCCCGCAAGGTATGGGCGGGCGCGAATAATCCGTCGCGGCCGGGCAGCGTCACGGTCCAGCTTTACAGAGACGGCGAGCCTTTTGGCGAGCCCGTCACGCTGAACGCTTCCAACAACTGGCGGTATATCTGGACGAATCTGGAGAAAGGCCCCGTTTGGACGGTCGATGAGATCGACGTTCCGGAAGGGTACGCAAAGAGCGTGACAGGAAACGCTTCCGATGGATTCGTGATTACCAACACGTACAGCATACCGGACGAGATTGTCACGGTATCAGGCAAAAAGACCTGGAGCCATGGCAGAAATCCGGTGGAAGAGTGGCCCGAGAGTATCACGGTGTATATCAAGAACGGAAATGACGTAATCGCCAGCGCAGTCATTACCGAAGCAGACGACTGGGCATGGTCCTTTGACCTGGCCAAGTACGACAGCCTGGGCAGGCTGATCAAGTATACGGTGTCGGAGAGCAACGTCCCCCGTTATACGCACCGTGTGAGCGGGTATAACATTACCAACACCTATCGAGGCCGCAATTACCCCGGTGACGGCCCGGGAACCGACGACTATACCCAACTTACCCTGTGGCTGGTAATTCTGGCGCTCTCTGCGACAACGGCGTTCATCGTCCTTTGGAAGATATTCCGCAGGAGAAAGCTCCGCCATACGTCCAAGTCTCAAAAAATGTAGGCGGGAACTCATGCCGCTTGCCTGCCTGCCGGCAGACAAGCGGCATACTAAAAAGAAACGGGATTAAATGAGGAAAAAAAGAAACGGGATTGCATGGCTCATCTTGACCATTTCCATCTGTGGCATGGCAATAGCCGGATATAAGACATGGGAAACCCTGCAGGTTTACCGGGAGGCCAACGAGAGCTATGGGCAGGTGGCCGGCCTTGTCCGTGCCAACGGGGCCGCTATACCGAAGGTTCCGGATATTCCTCCCGAAATGAAACTGGTTCTGAACGTGGACGTCCCCGGCATAGAGCTTGACTTTGAAGCGCTGCAGGCAATCAATGCGGATGCTGTTGCCTGGCTGTACTGTCCGGACACAGTGATTGACTATCCTGTCATGAAAGCGGCGGATTACAGTTACTATCTTCGTCACCTGCCGGACGGCAAGCGCAATTCCAATGGGTCGTTGTTTATTGATTACAACTGCGCGCCGGATTTCAGTGATGAACTGACGATTATCTACGGACACCGCATGAAATCCGGGCGGATGTTCGGAAGTCTTATGGGGTATAAGAAACAGGCGTATTTTGAACAGCATCCTTTCATGTTCCTGTATACCGAGCGGGAGAACTACCGGATTGATCTGATGTTTGGGTGCGTGATCAGTGTGGGAACATGGCGGGAACAGGCTTTTGTGTACCAGGAGAACTTGGACGCGCTGCTGTCCTATGCCGCCGAACATACCACATTCACAAGCGAAACAGAGTATTCACGGAGCGACAAGATCATTGTGCTGTCTACCTGCTCCTATGAGTTCAAAAATGCGCGGTATGTGGTCATCGGGGTATTACAACCGGAGTATCTGCTGGTTTTGGCGGACGACAGTCAATGATACGATTCAAGAAGCAATAAATCAGAATAGGGGCGGAAAATAAAATGAAAACGAAATCAAAGAAAAATTTTTGTATACTGCTGGCGCTTGCGGTGGTATTCGGGCTGTTCGCGGTGATGCCGCCAACGGCAGGCGCCGACGGCCCGCCCATCTTTGTGGGGCCGCGCGCCAATACCGCGGACGACCCTGCGGGCGCCGTCTATGTTTCCCCAAGCGGCAGCGACGCCACGGCGAACGGTTCTATCGGCGCGCCTTACAAGAGCATCAACGCCGCCCTAGCTGCCGCCGGAGCCGGCGGGACCGTGGTCCTGCGCGGCGGCACGTATCATGAGTACGACAATGTCCGTATCCAGCACCCCAACGTCACCCTAAAGTCCGCAAAAGGCGAATGGGCGGTGATCGACCTGCCCCTCGCGCATGACCCCGACACCTATAAGCAGAGCTCCGCCGTCCGTATCGACGTCAACGCCTCGGGCTGCAGGTTGCAGAATCTCGAGATCATAGGCGGGTTCTATGCCGTCTGTATCGAGACCAAATGGGACTGGGGTCAGCCTGACCGGTCCGGTGCGTCCAACATCATCATCGAGGACTGTATCCTGCACGATTCCAGAAACGACGTGGTGAAGGTCAAGCCGAACTGCGACAACGTCACCATTCGCTATAACGAGATCTACAACTCAGGGCGTGCCTATGTCTCCCATCCGGACTTTCCCACGGGCGAGTGCAACTCCGAAGGCATAGACAATGTCAACGGCGATAACATGGTCGTGCAGAACAACTATATCCATGACATTTGCAGTACGGGGGTCTATGCCAAGGGCGGCGCCATCAACACGCTGATCGAAAACAACCTGATCGAACGCACCTTTGCCGCAGGGATCATGGTCGGCTTTGACACCAGTCCGGAGTTTTTCGATCTGACCGTGAACCCGAACTACTATGAAAACATCGGGAGCACGGTGCGCAACAATCTGCTGATCGATACGGGATGGGAAGGGATCGGCCTGTATGCCTCCATGGACGCCCAAGTCTACAACAACACTCTGGTCAACGCGACGACTTACGGCACAGGAAACTACCACAGCCCGATTTACTTCGGCGTCGCAAACCAGGACTGGGCGAACCCTGCCGGCTGCCCGCCGAACGTCAATCCCGCCGTTCACCACAATGTGGTGCATCTGCCGTCCTCCCACAGCGGGCGCATGATAGACATTCGCTACATTACGGGTTTTTACAGCTATCCGCCTTATGATCTGTCCGCCCTCGACGGTATGCCGACAATGCACGACAACTGTTATTATGTCGCGGGCAAGAGCGCGACCTTTACCGACAACCGGCCGACCTCTCCGCTGACAAACGCAAACCTTGCGGCCTGGCAGGCGCATATAGGCGGTGACAGCGGCTCGCTGCAAGCCGATCCGGTTCTCGGCGCGGATTTTGTGGCGACAAATCCGCTGTGCGAAGGCATGGGGATCCTTTCGGGCTTTTTGGCGGAACCGGCGGAGCCGACGCCCACGCCGGCGTTTACAGCCACCCCAACGCCTACCTCAGCGTTCACGCCAACGCCCACACCCACGCCGACGCCTGCGTTCACGCCAACGCCCACACCCACGCCCACCGCGACACCCGTGCCGGGCGAGCATACCGTTTATAACATCGCCGACTTTTACATGGGAAACGGTTGGCTGCATTTAACCCGGGGGGATAGTATCATCGTTGGCGAGCAGCAGTACAGGGTGCTGTCCGCAACCTTTGATCTCGAGTACTGGAACACGAGTTCTTTGGAAGACGCCATTATTTGGTGGACAGACTATCTGTTCTGGTATCTGGACGGCGCGCTGGAATTGGTTCCGGCCGCAACACCCACGCCCGTGCCTACGCCGGGGGGTTCAGCCGCACCGTCCCCAACGCCAGCACGGGTGGCCGGCGACGCCAACTGCGACGGCATTGTCAACGCGGCCGACGCGGCGGCCATTTTGCGCTATCTTGTGCAGCTCACCGTTCTCTCCGAGCGGGGTTTGAGTAACGCCAAGGTAACGGCCGGCGCCGGACCGGTTTCCGCCGCCGATGCCGCCAAAATCCTGCGGTATCTTGTAGCGCTCGAAAGCGCGCTGTCATAGGGCCCACTGATTAAATCGTGAGGGGGAATAGTCGGCCTGCCAAAAGCTCCTATGTTGGGACCATTCTGATAGCCAATCTACCCGGCGAACGATTTAATCAGGGGTTCCCATAACGGGGAAACTTTTTGCCGGCCTACCCAAAGGGGTAGCTATATAAATATAGGAAGACGATGTAAAATAGTAATTGGAAGAGTGTGCATAAAAACATTTTTTTCAAAAAATTAAACCGAAACCTGTCTGAACGCATCTGTGGGGTATCATACCGAACGGGGTATAATACCGAAAAAAGGAGAAACCACCCATGGCAATGACAGAGCAACAAATACAACTCGTGATCGCGGCACAGAGCGGCGACACAAAGAGCTTCGAGCAGCTGTATACGGTCTACTACAAAAAGGTATACGGCTTTGCGCGCATGATCTTAAAGAATGAGCGAGACGCCGAGGACGTTCTGCAGGAGACCTTCCTCACCGCGTGGCGCAAGCTGGACACGCTGGAAAGTCCGCCGGCCTTTTCCGTTTGGATCCAGATCATCGCAAAGAACCTTTGCAACGCGCAGCTCCGCCGCAAGAACCTGGTGATCCTGCTGGACGCGGAGCAGGACATCGAAACGATCGACACGGAGGAATCCGAGGAAACGCTGCCCGCCGTGTACGCCGAACGGGCGGACTTAAAAGACCGGCTCGGCAGGATCATCGACAGCCTGTCCGACGTACAGCGCCAGACGATTGCACTGTATTACTTCAATGAACTGTCTGTGGACGAGATCGCGGACGTGATGGCCTGCAGCCCCGGCACGGTCAAATCCCGCCTGTATCTGGCCCGCAAGACGATCAAAGCGGAGGTCGAGGAGCAGGAGCGCAAAAGCGGTGAGAAATTCTACGGCGTCATTGGCCTGCCTCTGCTGCCGCTTGGCAGGCTGATTCAGTCGCATATCGAATCCATGGCCCTTGACCAGAGCGCGGCAAACGCAACGCTTGACGCGATCTCACATTCTATCTCGGAGACAAACACGATCCAATCAAAAAAAACGGAGGGCGGAAAAATGAGCAAGAAGCTGTCTATGCAAACCAAAATCCTGGCGGGCGCCGCAGCCGTTGTGATCGTGGCCGCCGCAGTCGTGCTGGCCGTATTTCTCACGCGCGGCGACAAGCTGACCGGCGGGCAGGAAATGCCGGAGCCGCTGCCCCTTTTCACGCTGGATCCGATCATCGTCGCCGAACCGACGTTTACGCCGCTTGCGGCTCTGCCGACACCCGAACCGGCGCCAACCGAAACGACAACACCCACCGCCACGCCGAAGGCCGAGACCTCCTACGCCTATATCACCAGCTGGGGCGAGACGATGACCGTCTACAAGGACTTCGCGTTTGACTACGTGGACTGGCTGACGGGCGAAGAGGCGATCGTGAAGTATATGGCGGATCACGGCGTTTCGCGGGCAGTGGCGGAGGACGAAACGCAGGAGGCAGGTTATATCCGCAACGTCAATCCCTTAATCCGCTGGTTCTCCACGACGAAGGACACCGTATACTATCTGCCCGACGCGACCCTGGTAAACAAAAAGGCGGACAACGAGGCCTTCAAAAACCGAATGATCCCCGCCATAGAGAACGGCGAGACCTGGCTGACCTTCGTGAAAGTCACCGTCTCGGGGGACAAGATCGTCAAAATCGAATGGGCCTATCGCCCTTGAAAATAAGGCATGAAATATGAAAGGAGAAACATGATATGCAAATCAAGTTCAAAAAAATCTTATCCGCATTGTTGGCTTTCGCGCTGGCGCTCAGCCTGTTCACCGCCACGGCCAGCGCGGCGGTGAACGTACCGGTCAACGTGGCGGCGACAGCGGGCGTAAACGGCGTGACCGTGACCTGGACGGACAATTCGGACGATGAGATCGGGTTTTACATTTTCAGAGACGAGGGCGGCAGCCCGCCTATCACCAGAATCGGTACGGTCCCCGCCAATACTACGTCCTTTTTGGATACCACGGCGGTGGGCGGAAAGACCTACACCTACTATGTGGCGGCCCGCATAACGGAAGGGTCCTACACGTTTATGTCTATCGGGTTTGTCCTTACCGTGCCCGTCGGCAAGCCCGCCGCACCGACCAATCTGACGGCGAATTTCGACCTTATAGACTTTAGCGGCGTCATTCTGACATGGAAGGACAATGCAAACAACGAGGAGCGATTCTCCGTCTACAGAAGGGTGGCGGGTGCGACGGGCTGGACGTCCGTGGGCACGACCCCGCCCAACACAACGACCTTCTTAGACGCCACAGTCGCGGCGGGCACCGCCTACGAATACATGGTGCAAGCCTTTTTATCCCCCAACTATTCGGACCAGTCCAACGTGGCCACCGTTACCACGCCTCCTGCGGCGCCGACCGGTCTGACGGCAACGGCGGGCGCCGGCGGCATTACCTTAAACTGGACGAACAACGCGCCCGCCGCGACGCTCTTTTACGTCGCGCGAAAAGAAGGTAGCGGCAGTTTCGCGGGAATCTATGGCGGCACTGCCAATGTAACGACATGGGTGGACACCACCGCGCAGGAGGGCAAGACGTACACCTACCTTCTGTGGGTCTATGCGCCCGCCGGGGGCGGCTGGTATTCGGCCTCTTCCAACGAGGCCACCGCGACCATGCGTCCGCTCGCGCCGTCCGGACTGACCGCGACGGCGGGTTGGGGTGGCATCGCCTTGAACTGGACGAATCACTCGGTGAACGCGGCCTATCTTCAAGTGCAAAGACAGCACGAGGGCAGCGGATTTTACCTTGTGGCAGATGTTCCGGCGACCGCCACGACCTATCTGGACACCACGGCGGAGGCGGGAAAGGCATACACCTACCGCATTATGGCTGTGGCGGGGGACGGGAGCGGCGCCTCTTCCAACCAAGCCGCCGCCAGAATGCTGATGCGCGGCGACGCGAACGTGGACGGCAAGGTTACCGCAGCCGACGCGGCGGCCATTCTGCGGACGCTGGTGGAACTGCAAACGCTCACCGAAGAGGGCAAACTCAACGCCAAGGTCACATTCACGTCCGGCGCCTTCTCCGCCGCCGACGCGGCGAAGATCCTGCGCTGGCTTGTGGATCTGGAACTGATACTGTAAAATAAAAGGAAAATCGAAAGGGAAATCTTATGAAAATCAAATTGAAGAAAATGTTATCCGGCCTGCTGGCGCTCGCGCTGTTACTCAGCCTGTTTACCGCTCTGCCAAGGAACGCGTCTGCCGCGAATGATGTGTTTAGACCGAGGTTTCCTGAGGCGACACTCGTCGAGGGGGGCGTGAACTTTTACTGGTATGATGGCTTGTTTGAGAAGGACGCCACAAACGTCTATGAAGTCGCGCGAAAAACGAGCGGCAGCACTTGGACCGTGCTCTCGTCCGTGACGCCTGTGCCGCATATAAATGAGGGCTCATGGTACGGTGGTTGGGATTGCCTTGACGCAAACGTAAAGGAGGCCACGACCTACTATTACAGGGTGCGGATCAACGGCGGCGGCTATCTCTCGGACTGGACCGACGAAGTCAGCGTGGCCACGCCGCCCGCCGCGCCGACCAATCTGACCGCGACGGCAAGTTCGGGCAGCATCACCTTGAAATGGACGAACAACTCCGCCGTCGCCACGCAAACCTACATCGACAGAAAGGAAGGCAGCGGCGCCTGGGAGGGCTTGGATATGGTCTACGCCAATATCACGACCTATGTGGACAATACGGTCCAGGTGACCAAGACCTATACCTACCGGGTGCGGGTCTACGCGCCCGGCGCGTTCTACTCCGCTTACTCGAATGAGAGCTCCGCCTTTGTGTCCGTAACGCTGCCCACGATTCCGCCTTCCATCACGCAGCAACCCGTCTCCCGCAGTATCCTGGCGGGGCAAAACACCTCGTTCTACGTCGGGGCCGTCGGCCCGGGCATACTCTATCAGTGGCAGTCTGTCTCCGGCGGCGGCGGCCTGAGTATGTGGACGGATATCTCAAACGGCGGTATCTATTCCGGCGCGACGACAAGCAATCTCCAGCTTACCAATGTGCCCGCCTCCTATGACGGCTATTCCTACCGCTGTGTGGTCAGGAACGCGAGCGGCGCCGCAACGTCAAGTTCCGCAACGCTCAGCGTGGCAAAAACCTATATCGCCACGGTAATCCAAGGCACGGGCGGCGGCAGTTATGTCGAGGGCGCGACGGTCCATATCATCGCCAATCCGGCGCCGGCGGGCAAGGTGTTCGACAGTTGGACGACTACGGACGGCGTAGTCTTTCAGAACGTGACCAGCGCGAGCACCTCGTTTATCATGCCCGCGAAGGCGGTTGCAGTTACCGCATACTACAGGGACTTGCAGCCCGCCACCTATGCCGTCACGGTAAACATGGGCACGGGCGGCGGCAGCTATCAGGCGGGCGCGACGGTTTCCCTCACAGCGGCGGCGGCGCCGGCCGGCAAGATGTTCGACAAATGGATATCCTTCGACGGCGTGACCTTTCTCGTGGATACGAACCCGAAAACCTCGTTCATCATGCCCGCCCACGCGGTCGAAGTCACGGCCAGCTATAAGGACCTGCCCAACCAGTTGGTTTCGGTGTATTCCGGCACGGGTACAGGCTACTATCCGGCGGGCGCGACGGTCACCGTTACGGCCAACGCAGCTCCGGCGGGAAAAGTGTTTGAGAAATGGACGGTCATCAACGGCGGCGTAACGTTTGCCGACGCCACCAGCCCCGTCACCTCGTTTACCATGCCCGCGAATCCTGTCTCTGTCGTAGCGGAGTATAAGGACCTGCCGAAATTCGCCGCCACGGTCATAAACGGCACGGGCGGCGGAAGCTATCTGGCGGGTGCGGAGGTAACCATCGTCGCTGACACCGCCTCGCCCGGCCAGCTGTTTGACAAATGGACGACCTCTGACGGCATCGTTTTCAAGGACGACAGCAGCTCCAACACCTCCTTCATCATGCCCGCAAAGGCGGTAACGGTCACGGCGACTTACAAAGAAGCGCCGACCTATCTTGTCACCGTGGTGGTGGACGACCTGACCAACGGCGGGTGCGCGGACAACGCTATGGGACCGTTGTTCAACCTGACCGGCGTGTTTGAGGACCACACCATCGTCTATATCAGGGCGGGCTTTGCGCCTTCGGGCAAAGAGTTTGACTGCTGGACCTCGCCGGACGGCGTGAGCTTTTACGACGCGACAAGCATGAACACGCACTTTCTTATGCCGTCAAAGTCGGTTACGATCATCGCGAACTATAAGGACTCCGGCGCCCAGCGCTACCGCACTACGGTAAACGACGGCTGGGGTACAGAGGACTACTCGGCCGGCACCACAGTTTATATCACGGCCTTTCCTCCCATGTCCGTCAAGGCGTTTGACAAGAGGGTGACGGAGGACGGCATAGTCCTGGACAATGCAATCAACGCGAGTACCTCTTTACCCATGCCCGCGCAGGCCGTGGAAGTCTCGGCGACCTATAAGGATATCCCCACCTGGCAGGTAACGGTCAACAGCGGCAGCTTTATCGCCATGCGTGCGGTGGACGACAAAGTGGAGGCGGGCTCCATGGTCTGGCTCACAGCGGACGCCGACCCGCAGGGCAGGGATTTTGACAAGTGGGTGACTTCCGACGGCATAACCTTTGCCGACGCGACAAGCGCGTTCACCACCTTTGTCATGCCCGCCAGGGAAGTGACCGTCACGGCCACCTATAAGCCCCTGCCGATCATTGCCTATATCGTCACGGTCAACAGCGGCACGGGCGGCGGCAGCTATCTGCCGGGCGAAACAGTGAACATCGCGGCGAATCCCGCTCCGGCGGGCAAGGTTTTTGACAGTTGGACGAGTTTCGACGGCGTCATCTTTGCGGATGCGACTAGCTCTAACACCGCCTTTACCATGCCCGCAAAAGCTGTTGCGGTAACGGCGACCTATAAGGATCCGGCCCCGCCCACCTACGACGTCACGGTTATCGGCGGCACGGGAAGCGGCAGCTATGCGGCAGGCGCGACCGTGAATATCACGGCGGACCCCGCTCCGGCGGGCAAGGTTTTTGACGGTTGGACGAGTTTCGACGGCGTCATCTTTGCCAATGCGAACAACGAAAGCACGGCCTTTACCATGCCCGCGAAAGCTGTTACGGTGACCGCGACATATAAGGACTCGGCTGCGACGACCTACGACGTCACGGTTATCGGCGGCACGGGCGGGGGCAGTTTCGCCGCGGGCGCGACAGTCAATATCACAGCCGACACCCCGCTCAAAGGTATGCGGTTTGTAAACTGGACGGCCTCTCCGGCGGTGACCTTCGCCGGCGCAAACAACGCGAGCACCTCGTTCCCCATGCCGGCCGGCAATGTCACGGTCACGGCCAACTTCGAGGGCATTCGCGGCGACGCGAACTGCGACGGCAATGTCAACGCGGCCGACGCAGCGGCGATCCTGCGCACGCTCGTGGAACTGCAAACGCTCACGCCGCAGGGTCAACTCAACGCCAAGGTGACCTTCTCCTCCGGCGCCTTCTCCGCCGCCGACGCGGCCAAGATCCTGCGCTGGCTTGTGGATCTGGAGAAGGATCTGTAGGGGCTTAGGCCCGCCCGCTGTTGGTTGTGGGTCGATATAAAATAAAACGAGGGGGGTATTGACATGGCGCTCATTAGTTGTCCCTATTGCGGAAAGAGCGTATCCGACCGGGCGGCATCCTGCCCGGGCTGCGGGCGCGGGATGATTCCTTCAGAAAATGGAACCGCCGTTTCCGAAAACGTTCTTGCTTTTGGGTTCTGGAACTGCCTCAAAGCCGAAAGCAAGTATTTCTGGTTGAGAACATGGGGCAGAAGTGTTTATACTTCGGGGGAGCACGGCGCAGCCGAGAACCGGCGGATTGATACGACAAAAGGCCGGATCTTGAAAATATGGGCCCTGGGCCTGCTGGGCACCTTCGGGCTGCATTACTTTGCCGTCGGACGGTTTCTGACCGGATCGCTGCGTTTTTTGTACGGCGCGCTGCTGTGGGGAATCGGCATTCTTGTAGCGCTCGCGCCCCAGGAAACGTCGGACGTCCATCCGCTGCGTATCATGCTGGTGTTTTTGGTGTTTGCGCTGATACCCGCTGTGATAGACCTCATCATCATTTGCCTGGGCGGATTTCGAGATGTTTTCAGAAATCGTATTATTTGATATAATTAAAAATAAAAAATGGAGGTAACACATTATGAACTGTCCCGAATGCGCAAGTGTAGTAGCGGAGGCAGCGGTCGCCTGTCCCAACTGCGGGTGTCCGATCGATTCCGCGAATGAAACGGTCCTCAAGGTGGGGTTTGTTACGTTTACCAACGTCAATCTGAAGGATATGGCAGGCGCCGTCGGCGGCAGCCTGGCCGGCGGCATCGTCGGAAACCGCATCGCGCGCAACGCGTCCGCCAATCTGGGCCAGAACGGGCATGGCGTCTTAACGGACAAGCGCTTTGTTTTCGGCGCGGGCAAGGCGTTAAAGAAAATGACGCCCGGCGCGCCGGCGGACTTTGCCCCTGCCCGAAAAAAAGGCGGCATCACGTTCGACATCCCTCTTGCCGACGTGGCGGGTATAAGCCAGGACAAGCAGGGGTTCAGCACCTTATTTGCCTTGGATACGTCCGGCGGCGTCTATAAGTTCGCCTTGATGAAGAAGAGCCAGTATGACGAATGGGAAGCAGCGTTCCGTCACGCATTGGGCCGATGAAAAAGAAAGCGGCGCCCTTCTGCTGACCGCGTTGCTCGTGCTGCCCGCGCTCGCGGCGCTGCCGCAAACGGCGACGTGAACGCCGCCGACGCGGCCAAGATCCTGCGCTGGCTTGTGGATCTGGAGCTGATACTGTAATAGCGATTCGTAATATGCAATCCCGGTTTACAGAGATACTATATTTTTTGAAAGGGAGTGAAAAATTCGTACAAACAAGTTGGAACGATGAGAAATAAATATAAAAAAAGATCCGCAATGGGTAAATTCATCATGTTTTCAGCCCTTTTATTTGTGATACTTCTCATCGCGGGCGGCATTTCTTTTATGTTTTCCATGCAGCAGATCATCAGAACGAACAAAAGCAGAGAATTAACGCAAATGCTGGAAACCGAGCAGATACGGCTGGAATCCTCTTTGAACCCGGAAATCGCCATCGTGTTGAAGCTGGCGAACTCGCCGATTGTAAAAAAGCATTTAATGAACCCGACCGACCCCGAATTGGAACAAATCGCCCGTGAGGAAATGTTCTCATACAGGGATGCCTTTTCGGGGTATTCGATATTTTGGATGAACGACATAGACAAGATGTTCTACTCGGACGAAAACGAGCCGTACTTTGTGGACGTCGACGACCCCGTAAACTATTGGTACCATTTGACCGTCCGTGATACGGAAAGGTATAATTTCAATATCAACTATAACCCGGATATCGACGAGATAAAGCTGTGGATTAACGCGCCGGTCTTTGACGAAGCGCACAACGCGGTGGGAATGGTGGGAACGGGGATAGAACTGTCCATGTTTGTCAATGCGACTTATAAGAATATTGACGAACGGACGGAACTTTACTTTTTCGCCGCGGACGGAAAAATATTCGGAGCGCGGAAAGAGGAATTGATCGTCAGCCGCGCCAACATAGCAGACGTGCTGCAAGGATTGAATATCGACATACTCGCTGAGAATAAAACCCTCAAACAGGGGGAAGTAAAACTCTTTGACATTCCAAACGGGATCGTTTCCACCGGCGCGACGTCTTTATCCAACTGGCATTTCGTCGCCATCATGGAATACAGTTTAGCCGATTACGATCTCGCCATGACCGTGCTGTTTGTGGTCGTGTTCGTTGTGATATTGTTCATATTCGTCATATTCAATATGTTCATTGCACGGCTTCTCAAATCCCTGCAAAAAGCGACGGACGTCCTTGTTTTGACGGTCAAAATGAGGGAACAGGGATTGATAGCGGACAACGAAATGCTTGACCGCATGAACCAGATGAAATATGAGTTTTTCCAAA
>WRCT01000028.1 GCA_009783775.1 Clostridiales bacterium
AGAATCACTCTTTTTTTCATTTGTTTCCCCTCCTTCAGTCTAATCGCAGATAGTTTATCATATTAGCGGTCGGTTGACAAATAAAAAAAGTGGCCTCATGCCACTTTTTTTGAAAACCTCGCCTAACCTAGAGACAACGCGATACGGCGCGTTTGGTGTGTTTTGCCACCCTTCTTCCGTCGCGCATCATGCGTCTCGGCAGGTCGGGATACAGGGAGCTGACGAGCGACACGGCGACCGCCGCGCCCGCCAGCATTCCGATGCCCAATGTAATGGTTTTCATATGTCTCACCTTCTTTCACCAAATCTGGTTTTAGTATGAGACCCGGCAGGCGAAAACATACACGGTTTTTCCAGTGGAAAGTGGAAAGTTGACAGTGGAAAGTTGAGGAGGATTTTCTTGCGAAAATCTTTTGATCCTAATTATATTAAAGCAAAACTGTGGAACAGTTTTTTCCTTCACTTTCCACTTTCCGCTTCCAACTTTCCACTTCGATAGTCTGCGATCGCTGCTTTGACGGCCTCTTCGGCCAGGACGGAGCAGTGGATCTTGGCGGGCGGCAAGCCTTCCAACGCCTCGACCACAGCGGCGTTGGTGAGCTGCTCGGCCTCCTCGATCGTCTTGCCCTTGACCATCTCGGTCGCCAGCGAGCTGGTCGCCACGGCCGCGCCGCAGCCGAAGGTCTTGAACCTGACGTCCTCGATGATGTGGGTGTCCGGATTGACCTTCAAAAAGATCTGCATGATATCGCCGCACTTGGCGTTGCCGACCAGGCCCACGCCGTCCGCGTTTTCGAGCTCGCCCACATTGCGCGGGTTCTGGAAGTGGTCCAGTACTTTTTCGGTATACATCTTGATACTCCTTTCAAAGTCAAGTAATAAGTAAGAAGGAATAAGTAATAGTTGACGATAAAACAGCAAGCTGTTTTTTTAATTTGGTTTTTGGGTTTCAAATAACCCATCATTTGTGCCGTAGGCACTCCTCCATTATTCCTTATTCCTTATTCCCTATTACTTCGTATACAACGGCGACATCGCCCGCAGTCTCTTCACGATCTCGGGCAGGATCTCCAGCACATAGTCCACTTCTTCATCCGTGGTGAATTCGGAGAGCGTGAGCCGCAGCGAGCCGTGCGCGATCTCGTGCGGCAGGCCCATCGCCAGCAGCACGTGCGAGGGATCAAGCGAACCCGAGGTGCAGGCCGAACCGCTCGAGGCCGCGATACCGTTGAGGTCGAGCATGAGCAGGATGGACTCGCCCTCGATATAGCGAATGCTGACGTTTACATTATTCGGCAGGCGCTGCGTGGGGTGGCCGTTTAACTTGACGTCTGATATCGTCTCCAAGATACCAGCGATCAAACGGTCGCGTTTGGTTTGGACTTGTTGCGAGACCTCTTGCATATGCGCGACCTGCATTTCCAGCGCGGTCGCCAGACCCACAATGCCCGGCACATTTTCGGTGCCCGCGCGTTTGCCGCGCTCCTGCCCGCCGCCGGTGATCAGGGGCGGCAAGCGCACGCCTTTGCGCACATACAACGCGCCCACGCCCTTGGGGCCGTGGAACTTATGCGCGGCCATGGCCAGCAGGTCGATATTCATTTCTGCCACGTCGACGGGCACATGGCCCACCGCCTGCACCGCGTCCGTATGAAAGAGCACGTCCGCCGCGCGGCAGGCTGCGCCGATCTCGGCAATCGGGTTGATTGTGCCGACCTCGTTGTTGGCGAAGATGACGGAGACCAAAATCGTGTCCGGACGGATCGCCTCGGCCACTTGCTGTGCGGTGATTTGGCCGAACTCGTCCACGGGCAAGACGGTGAGTTCAATCTTGCCCTCCTTGGCCATGCCCTCCAGCGTATGCAGGACGGCATGGTGTTCCACCGCCGTGGTGATCATGTGCTTGCCCTTTTTTGCATAGGCTTTCGCCACACCGCGCAGGGCCATATTGTCGGCCTCGCTGCCGCCGCCGGTGAAAATGATCTCATTCGCCTGCGCGCCAATGCACTTGGCGACGGTCGCCCGCGCGTCCTCGAGCGCCTTGTGCGCCTCCTGTGCGAAACGGTAGAGGCTGCTGGCGTTGCCGTAGCTTTCGGTATAGAAGGGCAGCATGGCCGCCACCACTTCGGGCCGGACCTTTGTGGTCGCGGCGTTGTCAAGATAAACGTTTTTCATGAGTTCTTTTTGCATGATGGATTCTTTCTCTTTGCTCCTTATGTTCGGTGGCAAGGTCGTGGATGGTGGTGCTTTCCAGGACGCCCGTAATGCGTGATTGGAGTTTTAGAAACAGGGGCCGCGCTGAACAGGTGCAGGCCGAGGCACAGCCCTCGCCCTCGCGGGAGACGCAGTCCGCGACCGCCGTACTGCCCTCGAGCGCGCGCAGCACGTCTTCGACGGAGATGGTCTCAGGCGCGCGGGCGATGCAGTAGCCGCCCGCCACGCCGCGTTTGGCCGTCACCAGGCCCGCCTTTTTCAAAGCGCGCAGCAATTGCTCCAGATAGGCCTCGGAAATGCCCTGGTTGCCCGCGAGCGTGGGCAGCGGCGTCGGCGCGCCAACTCCCCCCTGACTGCTTTGCAGTCCTCCCCCCTCGGAGAGGGGGGCTGCCCCCGCCAAATCCACCATGGCCTTTAAGCCGTATCTGCTTCGCGTGGACAACTTCATCTCGTGACCTCAATACCCTACTGTTTTACTTGTGTATTCAGTATAGCACCCGTTGTTTCTATTGTCAACCTTTTTAGTTGGGATTATGCAAAAACTACAAACTACAATGTACATTACATTTTATTTTACCGTTCGCCGCATTTCGCCCCGCCCCGCAAACCGCTGTCCCAATATTCGGACCATGAATTTTCCTTGATTTGGTATATTGAACACGAACAAACGTTCGTATTAAGGGAAGTGTATCAGGGAGTTTGAGATGATTACGGAATTACGAAAGAGAGTAGAGCGAGAGGTCATGTCCTATCGGCAGAGCCTGGCCTATGTGCGGGGCGTGGAGGACGGTCTGGGCGAGAACACGAGTTTGAGTGAAACATACCGCGACCGCGCCAGATGGGTGTGGACTGTGGAGCGGGTGCGGGCGCGGCTGCGGCTGCACGAGCCGTTGATGGAGGAGTTTTTCGCGCGGTACTACGCGCTGGACAGCGGCGCGCCGCGCCATACGCGCAGGCGGGGCGAAACCATGCTGCGCGTCGCCGCGGACATGAACGTCGGCGTCTCCACCCTGTACAAATGGCGGGAACAGATTTTGGATCAGCTGGTCCTTGCCGCCACGCAGGCGGGGGTGCTGGAGCCGTATTAGTTACAAGTTCAGGGTTGCAAGTTACAAGGGTTGGTTATGATTTTGAGTGGTTTTGCGTCATTGGCACCCCTAATTAAATCGTTCGCTGGGTAGATTGGCTATCAGAATGGTCCCAACATAGGAGCTCTTGGCAGGCCGACTATTCCATCTCACGATTTAATCAGTGGGCCCCATTCCTGCGTGAGCGATCTTGTAACCTGTAACTTGTAACGAAAAATTACTCCGCAGTTTTTCGTCCAAAGGGCTTGACTTGCGCGAGCTTTCCTTATAAAATGATTGTGAGTAATCATGCGCAGCTGCGCTTGTTTGTAGATATAGTTTTTATATTTTACCGCCCCCTCTTCTACCTTGGGCGATATCATACACAAAAGGCACCGAGCCTTGCTATAGCTATTAAATAACCGGGCAGCTTGCTCGGTTATATTTTTGACATAGATTGGAGATACCCTTATGACAATACCTTTTTGGATTGCATTGGCGGTCGGAGTGGCTGCGGTGATTCTGGGCTTTTTCGTCGGCTACCACTACCGCAAGAATTTAGCGGAGACAAAGGTCGGCAAGGCGGAGGAAACCGTCAAGGAACTGTATCGTGAGGCGCAGAAGAAAGCGGACGACCTGCGCAAGGAAAAAGTGTTGGAGGCCAAAGAAGAGGTCCTGAAGATTCGGACCGAGGCCGAGAAGGACAACCGCGAGCGCAGGGCGGAGTTGCAGCGCACGGAGCGCAGGCTTTTCCAGCGCGAGGAATCGCTGGATAAAAAGATCGAGGCCGTGGAACAGCGCGAGGCCGGCGTGCAAGGCCGCGCGGCCCAGCTGGACAAACTGGAGGCCGAAGTAAATGCGCTGCACGCGCAGCAGCTGAAAAAGCTGGAGAACATCTCCGGCCTGACCACCGAGGCGGCCAAGGCCATGCTGCTTGAGAGCGTGGAGCAGGAGGCGAGGCACGACGCCGCGATCCTGCTGCGGGACATCGAGCAAAAGACGAAGGAAGAGGCAGACAAGCGCGCGCGCAATATTGTGTCGCTGGCGATCCAGCGCTGCGCCGCCGACCATGTGGCCGAGACCACGGTGTCCGTGGTGCCGCTGCCGAATGACGATATGAAGGGCCGGATCATCGGCCGCGAGGGCCGGAACATTCGCGCGCTGGAGACGGCGACGGGCGTGGACCTGATCATTGACGACACGCCGGAGGCCGTGATTCTGTCGGCGTTCGATCCGGTGCGCCGCGAGGTGGCGCGCATCTCGCTCGAGAAGCTGATCATGGACGGGCGCATTCACCCCGCGCGCATTGAGGAAATGGTCGAAAAGGCGCGGCGGGAAGTGGACACGCAGATCCGCGAGGCGGGCGAACAGGCCGTGCTGGACGTGGGCGTGAACGGCCTGCACCACGAGCTGGTGCGGCTCTTGGGCCGTATGCGCTTGCGCACGAGCTACGGGCAGAATGTGTTGAAGCACTCGCTCGAAGTGGCTTATCTGGCGGGCATTATGGCGGGCGAGATCGGCGCGAACGTGGCCCTGGCCAAGCGCGCGGGCCTGCTGCACGACATCGGAAAGTCGATCGACCACGAGGTCGAGGGCACGCATACGCAGATCGGCGCGGACCTTGCGCGCAAGTACCGCGAGAACAACCAGGTCATTCACTGCATTATGGCGCACCACGGCGACGTGGAGGCGAACTCCATCGAGGCCGTATTGGTCCAGGCAGCGGACGCCATTTCGGCGGCCCGCCCCGGCGCGCGGCGCGAGACGCTCGAGACCTATATCAAGCGGCTCGAAAAGCTCGAGGAGATTGCGAACTCGTTTGACGGCGTGGATACCTCCTACGCGATCCAGGCCGGACGCGAGGTGCGCATCATCGTCAAACCCGAGAAGATCAACGACACGGAGACGGTGTTCATGGCCAAGGAGATCGCCAAGCGCATTGAGACCGAGCTGGAGTACCCGGGCCAGATCAAGGTCAACGTGATCCGCGAAACGCGCACGGTGGACTTTGCAAAATAATTATGAAACAAGGTATGCGAAAACGCATACCTTATTTCATAGATACCAGACTACAGATTCCAGACTCCAGATCGCTCACGCGGATTTTTCTGGTATCTGGAATCTGTCATCTGGAATCTGACCGGAGGTCCCCATGCTTTTCCCCATCGCGGACGCGCATTGTGATTTTTTGTTCGGCGCCATGCGGCACGGCTGGGACCTTGCCACGCAGCGGCGCGAGCAGGTGACCTGCCTGCCCTATTTGCAGGGCGGCAATGTCGCACTGCAATGCTTTGCCGTTTGGGCAGATCAGGAACTGAGAAGCCCGCCGATGTTGCAGGCGATGTCCATGATCGACAGCTACCATCGTATGCTGGAGAAGTTCTCTGACGTGCTGGCGCCCTTAACGCGGGACTTTGACCCGAACGGGGGCAAGATCGCGACTGTGCTCACAGCGGAAGGCGGCGAGATTTGCTCGGGCAGCCTGGCCGTGCTGCGTGATCTGTATCGGCTGGGCGTGCGTATGATGACGCTGACCTGGAACGAAAGCAACGAGCTGGCGGGCGCGGCAACGGACCGCCGCGCAAAGGGGCTCACAGCCTTGGGGCGGGAGTTTCTGGCCGAAATGAACCGCTTGGGTATCGCGCTCGACGTCTCGCACCTGTCTGCGGCGGGTATTGATGACGCGCTGACTTTAAGCCGCCGTCCGATCCTGGCCTCGCATTCCAACGCGCACGCGCTCTGCCCCGTACCGCGCTGCCTGCGCGACGAGCATATCCGTGCCATAGCCCAACAGGGCGGCGTGATCGGCGTGAACTTCTACGCGCCGCAGCTGGTGCCGCAAGGCCAGGCTTGCATTGACGATATCGTGCGCCACATTCTGCACATCGTCAGTATCGGCGGGATTGACTGCTGCTGTTTCGGTTCGGACTTTGACGGTATGCCGCAGTACCCGCGCGACCTGAAAAACGCGCTGGATTTCCAGCGGCTCTGCCGCGCCTTGCTCACAGCCGGTTTCTCCGAGGCCCAGGTGCGCAAAATCGCCTATGAGAATTTGCAGCGATTCCTTGCGCAATTTGTTTGACAAGCGACCTCTTTCTCTGCTATAATATCGAACGTTGCCAAAGGGGCATGATGTAATGGTAACATAGCGGTCTCCAAAACCGTTCTTGAGGGTTCGAGTCCTTCTGCCCCTGCCACGTCGTCGTCGCGGACTGCGCTTAGTTCGCGGCGACCTTTTTTATTTTCGAAAAGGTCCCCTCTCACGCGCTCCGTCGCTCCTCCTCTTCAACCAAAGTCTGCGGACTTTGGTTGAGTTTCGCCTGCGGGCGGGAAGGAAGCGGTTGCTCTCGGGGCAAATCTATGGTATCCTTAGCGCAATAAGTATAAGGGGGATTTTCCATATGAAATTGGAACTGTTTATCAATTTTGACGGCAACTGCCGCGAGGCGGTGGCGTTCTATGCGAAGGTGTTTCGGTCTGAGGTGCAGAACCTTATGACGTATGAGCAGGCGCCGCCCGATCCCAATTGCCCCACGCTGGAGGCTGACAGGGATCGAGTCATGTACGCCGGCATCCCCTTTGGCGGTATGACCTTGATGTTCATGGATATGCCCTCCGATCATACGCTGACCGTGGGCGACAACATCACGCCGACCATCAGCACCGACGACAGGGACGAAGTGACGCGGCTGTTCAACGAACTGAAAGAAGGCGGCGAGGTCTATATGGAATTGCAGCAGTCCTTCTTCAGCGAGTGGTATGGTTTTGTGCGGGACAAGTTCGGCGTGTATTGGCAGATTCTGCATTATGCAGCGCAATGATCCCTACGAAAAATTCGCCTATGACTACGACGAGTTCGGGCCCATTGACGCGTATCTCGGAGACGAGCGGACCTTTTTTGAGCGTCTCTTTGCGAAGCATGGCGTAAAGACGGTTTTGGACTGCGCCTGCGGCACGGGGCAGCATTTGCTCCTGTTTTCAGAGATGGGGCTTGATGTGCGCGGCTCGGATTATTCTGAGGCGATGTTGGAAGTGGCAAGGCGTAATCTGGACAAATACGAAACGTCTGTACCGCTGTGCCAGTGTGATTTCAGGTTTCTGGAACAGGAACACTCAGAAACTTTTGACGCCGTTGTTTGCCTGACCACCGCGCTGCCGCACCTGCACACGGACGCGGATCTGGTCACCGCGCTTGCGTCCATGAAGGGCAGATTGAATCCGGGGGGGCTGCTTGTGCTGACACAGGGCACGACACACGTTTCGCTGGCCGGACCCGCGATCGAGGTGATCGTAAACCGTACTGATTTTTCACGCGTGTTTGTCAAGGAGCGGGACGGCGACTTTCTGACCATTCATGTGCTGGATCTCTTTCACTCCTTGGGCCGCACAGAGAGCAATCAATACGATATCATCTATCGGATCCTTTTGGACGAGGATTATAAAAGCCTGCTGGCAAAGGCAGGCTTTGAGAAGATTCAGATTCTCGGCGATTATGATGACAGCGTTTACACCCAGCAAAGCCGCCGGTTGATTGTTGTGGCGTCTTGATATTCCGCTATGGGCTTATCTCCCATTCTTCAACAGTCCATGTGCCATTCTCATAAACCAAACTGATATTGACCGCCATATTCTCGGTTGTATGAAAGCGAAAGTTGGCGGTTCCCTCTTTGTTTGTGATTTGAACATAGCTGTTGTTTCGAAACAGTCCCGTCTTTTGCAGCAAACCATACTCTTCTATAATGCTTTCTTCGGTATGCAAAAAATTCATCGCAACACCAAAGGCCTCACTCCGGCCCAAAGTATATTGTATGCCAAGGTACAGCAGGCCAAGTAGCAACGCGATAAACAGCAGTACAGCCACCACGATAATGATAACCAGTTTCGTTGTGCGCATGGTCGTCTCCCCCTATCCGCTTTATGTTCTAAAAAAGGAAACGGAGCAAAGCGAACCTTGCTCCGATCATATGGCGTGCCTGAAAGGATTCGAACCTTCGACCCTCAGAGTCGGAGTCTGATACTCTATCCAGCTGAGCTACAGGCACATATTCGGGCCGGACGATTGTCCGGCCCAAACTTTTGCTGCGTTACGCGTTGAAAAACAGTGCCGCCACCAGGGCGTAGGCCGCGCCGAAGAGCATCAGTCCGGCCATGAGGATGGCAATCACGCGAACCGCCTTTCTGTTCATCGTGACCTCGGCGGCACAACGGACAGCACAAGCCGCTCGTTGCGCGTGATGGATTCATCGCTCAGCCACGTGTCCGCCAGTTCCTCAAACAGGCGGTTTTGCTCGATCCCGACCAGGATTTCACGCAAGGCATCGGCAAAGCGTTCAAAGGGCACGATGCCGGTCTGGGCCGTGACCCGACGAATGATGTAGTAATGCGCCACGTCGTCCATGGCCTCATGGTCTTCCTCGTCGTCGCTGTGCACGTGCTCCTGCCGGATATCGGCCACGATGGCATAGGTGCCGACGACCATCTCCGACGCCCTTTCAAAGGCCGCGTCGCCGATTAAGGAATCCTCTTCGCCGATGGCGATGGGTTCCGCGTAGGTGCGCAGGAACTCGTCGAGGTTGTCCTCGCTCGCGCGGACCGTATCAAAGCGCTCGCCGCCCTCGATACGCGCCAGTATGGCCTTTGCGTTCTCCTCGTCCGTGCCCGCGTAGATGGCGCGCACGAAGATGAATTCATCCGGTATGTACAGATAGGTATATTCGCTCTCGCCTTTCGCGAACCGCTCGTAATAGGTGGTGACCATACCCCGACTGTAGCCGTCGCGGAAGTACTCATGCACAAACTTTTCATACAGGGCGGGCAGTTCCTCATCGGCAACGGGCAGGTTGTTCTCGCGATAGTAGTCCCACACCAGCTCGCCATACATGGAGAACTTGACGTTCTGCACGATTTCGTCGCGGTACTGCGCCTTGGTCAAGCCGCTGCTGCGCAGGTAGTTGTTTAAGATCGTGACTGCGTAGGTCTTGGGATCCGAGGCGCCCGCCTCTTCCGCGCTCGCCAGACAATCTGCCTCCAGCTGGGCGATGGCGTCATAGCCGGCCTGCTTGGCATCCTTCACCTGATCGGCGGACAGCGCAAGGCCCAGCTCGTTTGCCTTTTGCCGATACAAGCGCAGGGTGATCAGCTGGTCTAGCACGTCGTGCTTGAGCTCCAGCTCCCAGCCCTCGCGGCTCGTGTCATAGTACTTGCCGCCATAACCCATGAGCACATTCATATTGTTATTGTCGATGTTGCGGTAGTAGTTGCCGAAACTGCGCGAGAACTCGCCCAGCGTGATTCTGTCGCTGCCCACCGAGGCGACCGCCCTGCCGCGCGTGAACCCGTTGTTGCCGAAGTCGTCCCGACTCAAGGCCGAGATCAGCAGGACCGTGCCGAGGACCGCGGCGGCGATGACAACCGCCAGTACCGCGACGCGAATGGTTTTCTTTGTGCTTTTCTTCATGATATTCCAAAGGCTCCCTTTTTTGTTATGCTAGTCTCCGTTAAAAAGTGTTGCATCTTTGCGGTCTTTTTCGCCCCCAGCTGTGTCGCCGTCGTTCAACGTAGGCTGCCGGCTACGTTTCACTCCCGCTCCGTGCTGGCGACAAAAAGTCCTCGCCAATCTCCTAACGCTTTTTATCGGAGACCAGCATTTATTACATAGCTAAAAGATGATACTATGTTATGGGAGAATTGTCAATACCGGCCGTGCCACTATTTGTCTTTTTGTCTTTTCAAACAGCTTGAAATCATGTATACTGTTGGCATTGAGGGAGGCATTCATATGGACATACCGATTGTATTGTGTGGGATCATTATCGCGCTGTTGGGCGCGGTGATCGTGATACTGCTTGCGGGCAGGAAGAAATCCGATATGGAGTCAGTCGCCACACTGCTCAAGCGCAACAATGAGGAGCAGCGCGGCAGCGTCGCCAAACAGCTCAGCGACGGCGCGACGGAACAGTTCAAGCGGTTTGACGTGATCGCCGAAAGCGTGAACAAGACCCTGTCGGCAAGCCGCGAAGAGGCGAACAAGCAGCAAAGGGAGCTGCAGGCGCAGCTGGACAACCGGCTGTCCGCCATGCAGCGCGGCAACGCGGAGAACATTGAAAAGGTGAACGCGACGCTGGAGAGCAAGATGAAGTCGCTGCAGGAGAGCAACGAAAAGCGGCTTGAGCAAATGCAGGGCGTGGTGGACGAAAAGCTGCAAAAGACGCTTGAGACGCGGCTGGCCCAGTCGTTTGAGCTGGTCAGTAAACAGCTGGACAGCGTGCAGCAGGGCCTGGGCGAGATGAAGAACCTGGCCGCCGACGCGAAGAGCTTAAAGAACGCGCTGATCAATGTAAAGGAGCGCGGCGCCTATGGCGAAGTGCGGCTGGAAAAACTGCTTTCGGATATTCTCGCGCCGAGCCAGTATGAGGTGAACGTTGAAATCGCAAGCGGCAAGCGCGTGGAGTTTGCCATCAAGCTGCCCGGCAACGGTGACGTGCCACTGTTGTTGCCGGTGGACTCCAAGTTCCCGATCGAGGACTATAACCGCCTGTTAGACGCTGAGGACAAGGTCACGATCGACGAGGCGCGCAAGGCGCTGGCGCAGCGGATTCGGGCTTTTGCCAAGGACATTCACGACAAGTATATCGTGCCGCCGAAGACAACGGATTTCGCGCTGATGTTCCTTCCGACCGAGGGCCTGTACGCCGAGGTGGTACAAAACGTGACGCTCTTTGAGGAGCTGCGCGACAAGTACAAGGTCACGGCGGTCGGCGCGACCACGCTGTCGGCGTTTTTGGGTTCGCTGCAAATGGGCTTTAAGACGCTGGCCATTGAGCAGCGGTCGCAGGAGGTGTGGGACACCCTGCGGGCGGTGAAACAGCAATTCGGCGAGTTTGGCACGGTCCTCTCCCGCGCGCAGTCGCAGTTGCAGACGGTGGACAAAACGATCGAAACGCTGGTCGGCGTGCGCACGCGCAAGATCAACAAAGCCCTGCGCAATGTGGAAGAGTTGGGCGGAACGGACAGCCAGCTGTTGCTGCTTGAGGCGGAGGAGTTGGACGAAGAGTAGGGGCCGGGACCAGGAGCTTGGGGGTTAGGGGCAACTTGCCCATCAACCGTCATTGCGGGCTTGCCTCTCAATCTCCAAGCTGTCATCCTGAACGAAGTGAAGGATCTAATGAGAAAGATTCTTCGCCTCACGGCTCAGAATGACAGAGGCGGCTCAGATTGCGGCGCAACCCACCCCACCAAATCTGCGAATTTGGCGGGGACCCCGGGGCCGCAATGACACACGAAAACAATTGCTTGTCATTCTGAGCGATAGCGAAGAATCTTTTCCCGCGAACCACACGAAACCACACGAAAATGGCGCGGCGGGGGCAATTCCCCGTCGCGCCTTGTTGTTTTTGCAGCTTGTAACTTGTAACCTGTAACGGGCGAACGCAGTTCGCCCCTACGGTACGTTGGTTAGGCGGACGCGCACCGGAGTCCCCACCCAATTCGCAAAGTGGGTGGGGTGGATGGGCACGCCCCTACGGTTCCAATGACTTCTCCAGTTGCACAAGGAAACGCAGAATCTTCGCAGCGTCGGCGGCGGAGACGGGCGCGTCAACAGGACGCGTCACCTTGGCGTTGAGCTTACCCTGCTCTGTCAGCTGGCCAAGCTGCACCAGATGCCGCAAAATCGCCGCCGCGTCGGAGGCGTTGACCACGCCGTTGCAGTCAGCGTCACCGCGTAATAAAGTATCCGCGCAATACAAGTCTTTGACTTCGTTGCAGATAAAACCGAAATCAATCGCTTGGTCGATATCCCTCACAATATGATTCCTGGGAACCAAGTCCTCAATGCAAAGGAACTGTATCTGCCTTCGCGCCGCGCCTTTCCATTCAAACCTTCAGCCGCTTAATCTTTTCGGGAACCAAAACGACTGTGCCGTCCGGAAAAACCATCAAAAGGGCCCAAAACAGGAAAGTAAACAATTGGAATTCCATGCCAATTGCAACCGCATAAACACAGGGTTTCTCTCCGACAGATATTGTATATATCCTTGAATTGCAAAAAGTTTATTCATTTTTTCAAAAAGGGGATTGACCTTCAAGTCACTGCACCCTTCATACTAAAAACCAGCGTTTGTTATAAATAAATTAGAGTTTTGTGGAAGTATCACGCGGGCAAAAAGGAAGGAAGGAGGAAAAAATCATGCGCAAGCCACAAAAGGCAAAGTATACAATCGGGCTGCTCGGATTGCTTCTGGCACTCCTGCTCCTGATGACAAGTCTGTCCGTTCACGGCGTTTTTGCCTCCGAGGGCGAGGAAGAGCTCGAAACAATAGAGATAGAAGAAATGGAAAACATCAACGCCGGATTGCGCCTGCCTATGGGTTTTGTGCCGGCCGCAAGCGGAACCGCGACGCTCTACTTCATCAATAGCAGCGGCAATTTTTATGACAACGCCGCAGGCAACGGCTCGCCTGTCGCGCTGCCGCAGGGCACCTGGGCCTGGAACGCAGGCACATCCACGCTCACATTGAGCGGGCTGGAATGGACAACGACCGCGCAGTATGCGCTGTATTTTCCCCATTCACTTACACTGCACTTGACCGCCGGCAGCGTCAACACCTTTACTTCAACATACAGCGCCACAACCGGGGACGTTCGCAGCGCGGGCATATACGCGGCGGCAGGCCTGACCATCGAAGGCACGGGTATTCTGACGGCTGTCGGCGGCACGGTTCCCAGTGTTACGCCCCCTCAGAATCGCAGTGCGGGAATATACATCAACAATGGCAAGCTGATCATCAATGACGGTACCGTAACCGCCGGCGGCGGCCCGGGGTATAAAAGCTCCGGCCTTTTCAACCAATGGGGCGCCATCGAGATCAACGGCGGCAGCGTTACGGCAAACGCAGGCCAGGCTTATTTTGAGAGCGCGGGCATATCGGCCGACGGCGGCGTAGAGGTAAACGGCGGCCGTGTCCTCACAAAAGGCGGGAACACGACGGGCGGATTCGTGTCAACCAGCGCGGGATTTTACTCGTGGGGCGGTTCGATCGATCTCAACGGCGGCGTCTTTACCGCGCAGGGTAATACACAGGCGATCAAATTAGACAGGAACGACAGCGGTGTTCTGGGTGTTTTGGCATTTCGTATTGCCGACTACGATTGGTGGTACAGAGCGAATCTGTCCGATCCCGAAGCGCTTGGGCCGCATGGCGGATTCAACACCGGCAGCATTGCTGCCTACAAATATCTGAAGTTCGATGTCCATACGGTTTTGGAACGATATCTGGTCTATCTGGGCACTCCGGCAAGCGGCACTCTGTGGGGGTCCGCGCATTGGCTGGCGGATGCGGTAGTACTGTGTAGCCAGGACAACACGCTCTATACCATCGTCGCCACGGATGACGACTATGATATGTCCGATGGCGCTGCCGCCGCCATAATCATTCCGGCGAATAAAAAGATCGTGCTGACCTCAGATCAGGAGGGCCCTTACAAGATAATCCAGACGAGTGTGGCGCGGCACTTGCTGGTGGCCGGCGAATTGACCGCCTCAAACATCACCTTCGAGGGTCTCGGCCTGCCCGCAGGCAGCGGTGCGCACATTACCAACGGCGGTATACTCGTAAGTGGCGCCGAAGCGCTTTTCACAATGGAAAACGGCACCTCAATCAAGAAGTGTTACGGCGAAAACGGCGGAGGTGTGGAAGTTGGCAATGGTGCCTTTGTTATGAACGATGGCGAAATTTCCGCCAACATTGCCGGCACGGGCAACGGCGGCGGTATCTATGTCAACGGCGGAAACCTCACCGTGAAGGCGGGCGCGATCAAGGGCAATAAAGCGGCCCTCGGCCACGGTGGCGGTATCTTTACGGTGTTGCATTCCCATATCAACATCTGGGCGCCGGTTATCTTCAGCGGCAATATTGCGTCGGCAGGGGTTGACTTAAAGAACACACAGCAGCAGTACACGACGATATTTCCGACGATAGCCAGTCCTTTTGGGCAGCATTACAGCTATCCCTCCGACAGTCCGGTGAACAACTATGACATCAACGTCAGGCAGATTACGATCACCGTGCACTACATTGATACGAATCACCGGCCCCTCACCGCGCCGCCGCCCATTTCGGCGACAGCCAAGGCCTATTCGGTGCCGGAGACAGCGCCCTTCGCCCTGGACGGCACGAACGACCGGATTGTGCCGGATATCGGCGGATATATCTTTGTCAACTGGGCGCTCTATCAGCCTGCTCTCACGGTTGACAATACCACGGTGTGGATGGGCGGCTCGCCGATGAATGTCAGTATCTTCCTAATCTACAAAGAGATTTCTGAAACCACGGTGACGGTCTCCAAGACGATCACGGGCACCTACGCGAACAAGAACCGTACCTTCGCGTTTACCGTGAGTTTCTACGCGGACGCAGACGGCCTCTTGCCCCTGCCCGCGAACACGACCTTCCCCTGCACGGGCGGCACATTGACGCTCGACGCGCAGGGTTCGGACACAGTCCACCTGCAGCACGGGCAGTCGGTCACC
>WRCT01000029.1 GCA_009783775.1 Clostridiales bacterium
CCGCTCATCGTGTCAAATACGGTCTGCACCGGTGCGGTCACACCGACCAGGTCAATGTCGCCGCTGATACTGCTGACGTGCAAGGTCTGCGCGTTTAAGCCATTGATACGGACATTGCCGCTCATCGTGTCGCAGGTGACCTGCCCGCCGGCCGCCGCGTTGGACAGTTTGATATCGCCGCTGACGGAGGAGAGGGTCAAGCTGCCGAATCCTGTGTCGCGCACGGTCAGATCGCCGCTCATGGACTCCAGCTTTCCGGTGGCGACCTTACCCATGGTCAGCGCCTGCACATCGCCGCTGACGCTGGAAAGCGTCAAACTGCCGGAGAGCGTGTTCTCCCAAACCTTCACATTGCCGCTGGCCGTCTCCACGCGCAGGTCGCCGCCTATGGTCAGGCCGTTGACCTCCACGTCCGCGCTGGCGGTGGAGATTTTCACGTCGCGGCTGAGGTCCTGCGGCACCTCGATGGTTAAAGTGGCGTCGTATCCGAAGTTCATCCACTGCAGATTCGCAATGCGCCACAGCCAATTCCGCTGCCGCTGCTGCTTGACCGTGACGGTCAGCACGCCGGAGGCGCTCAGGCTCACCTCATGCCGCAGGCTCTCGCTGTCATAGTAGGTGACGATAACTTCGTCGCCCTCGCCCGGAATCAACACGACCTTGCCCTCGACCTCATTCACATTCAGCCCCAGCACCGCGTCAGCATCAAAGCTCTTGACTATCTGATCCAGTTGCTCTAAACGGTCCTTCTGAGGCGTCCAACCGAAACTGCCGCCCGAAAACACTTCCCGATGGCACGCCAGTCCCGCGCCGCAGATGGCAGCCCCGCCGATAAACAGGACCAGCCCGATGATCAAAAATACTTTAATTGACGTTTTCATATTCTCTCTCCTTTCTGATAAACAGGGACTTGATCCCCTTGCCCATGAGCACGGTCCCCTTGATTAAGACCTTGGAAAACCCGACCATGGCCATGAAGGTCAGGACCCCCGCGCCGATCAATGCCAGCCCCGCGCCGAGCAGCGTCACCCACCAAGGCCCCGATGCAATCGCCACGAAGGACGCGATCACCAGCACCAGTCCGGCCACGATGATCGAGAAGATCGCCGCGAACAGGGAGATGATGACGGCCCAAACGCTGACGTAGACCGAGAACACCACCGCGAAAAACGCGACCAGCAGGGAGAGCCAGATGGGGGCGCCCGCGATCAGCAGGACGATCTCCCAAGCCGCCCACTGCCTGCGGGGCATTTTGGTCTTGATTAAAGTCTGCCACGGCGTCTCGAGCAGGATCTGCTTGGCCAGCTCGGAAATATCCCCCAGCGCCGCGACCGCCTCTTCCTCGGTCATGCCGTCCTCCACGCGGTCGTCGATCATCTCCGCGTAGAAACTCAGTGATTTCTGCCGCTCCGCCAGCGGCAACTGCGCCAAATGCGCGTCCAACAGATTCAAAAACTCATGCTTTAACATCTTCTTTGCCCATCTCCTCCCTGATAAAATCGTAAACCGTTGTAATCTCCTGAAACTCCAGTAAAAAGTCCTCGCACCTTTGCTTGCCTTGCGGGGTGATCTTATAATACTTACGCAGCCTGCTGTTGTGCTCGACCGCGTACACCGTCAAAAACCCACCCGTCTCCAGCCTCTTCAAAATAGGGTAGAGGGTGGACTCCGAAATGCCGATCACCGCGCTTAAATCCTTCACGATCTGATAGCCGTAGGAATCCCCTCGGTTTAAGACCGCCAGCACACAGCAATCCAAAACGCCTCGTTTGAGCTGTACATCCATGCGAACACCTCCTTTCGCCTTATACTATGTCACGCATCATATCAGCTGTCAATAGGTATATGGAAATTTCTTTCATGGTAATTTATGGAAGCGTGTTTGCAAAAAAAAAAAAAACAGAATTGCGCACGAGGCAAAAAATAAGCTTGGGAACTGGATTGCTTCGGCATCATTCTTGGCAATCAAGACAGTGCCGACGCCTCGCAATGACGCAAACCCATTCCCCGTGACGCAAACTCCATTCTCCGTCGTTGCGAGGAGAACACAGGTCAGTGTGCGGGAGAGCAACACGACGAAGCAATCCAGTCTCCCAAGAGACATCGCAAAGGGCCAAACAAAAAAGCTATGAGGGGATAAGCAAAGGGGAAATGGCGGCTAGTGGACGAGTCTAATGTGCTACTCGTCAGAGAAATAACGCTCCAGAAAACGTTTGGTTCGCTCGTTTGAGGGATTGTCAAACACCGCCTGCGGCGAGCCGTGCTCCACCACCAGGCCCTCGTCCATAAACAGCACCTGATCGGCCACCTGATAGGCGAACCGCATTTCATGTGTGACGATGATCATGGTCGTGTTCTTTTGGGCGAGTTCGCGGATGATCTTCAAGACCTCGCCCGTCAGCTCGGGGTCAAGCGCCGAGGTGGGCTCGTCAAAACACAGGATGTCGGGCTTTAATGCCAACGCCCTGGCGATGGCGACGCGCTGCTGCTGCCCGCCGGACAACTGGTGCGGGTAAAAGCCGCATTTGGCGGAGAGCCCCACCTGGTCTAAAATGTGCAGACCCTCTTGCTGTATCTCATGCAGGATACGCTTTTTGTTTGCGCCGTAATCCGGCCGCTTTTGCGCCAGCAGTTCCGGGGCCAGCGTGATATTCTGGAGCGCGGTATACTGCGGGAACAAATGAAAGGACTGAAACACAAGCCCGAAATGCAGCCGGTTTTGCTGAATATAGCTGTCGTTATAGCTTTGGCTTACCGCAGCGTCGTATATGACCTCGCCGCGGATTGAAATACAACCCGTATCGGGGCGCTCCAAAAAGTTCAGGCAGCGCAGCAGCGTGGTCTTTCCGCTGCCCGAGGAACCGATCACGGCTAACGTCTCGCCCTCGGCGAGAGAAAAGCTGACGTTGCGCAAGACCTCGTCCGTGCCGAACCGTTTTGTAATATTTTGTACTTCAAGTAATGCCATGATTCCCCGCTATGCTCTGAAATAATTCAGTTTCTTTTCGATGAATCCGAACAGCAGCGTCAATATGCCCACAAAGAGCAGGTAGAACACCATTGTGTAAAACAGTGGCCAAATCATGCCGCTGTTTGAGAACCGTTCCGCCTCCATGATAAGCTCTACGACCATGATTACGCGGGCGAGGGCTGTGTCCTTCACCAGGGTGATGATCTCGTTTGACATGGGCGGAATGATGCGCTTGATGACCTGTAGTAAGACAACGCGGAAGAAGATCTGCCCTTTCGTCATGCCAAGCACCTGCCCTGCCTCGGACTGGCTGTGCGCGATGCTTTCAATCCCGCCTCGGTAAATCTCACTGAAATAGCAGGCGTAGTTGATTACAAAGGCGATGATAACCGCGACAAAGCGCGTTGTGATCGGCGCGCCGAACATAAAACCGGGCACGTAATAAACAATAATGATCTGGAGCATGAGCGGCGACCCGCGGATGATCCAGACGAAAATTTTTACGATGGAGCGCAGCGGCTTAAATTTGCTCATCGCGCCGAACGCGACCAACAACCCCAGCGGAAGCGCGAAGAGCAGCGTGAGCCCGAAAATCAAAAGGGTGGTTTCAAAGCCGGACAGTAAGTTTAATGTGACGCCCCAAAAAATCATGGATTTCCTCTTGCAGATATCCCCGCCCCCATGTCGGGGCGGGGAATATCATTCTGTCATACCTGTTATCGTTTAGTTCTTAAAGCTCGAGTCAATCTTGAGCGAGCCGGCGATATTATACTTCTTGGCGATTTCCAGCAGCTTGCCTTCGGCCTCCAACTCCAGGATCGCGGCGTTGATCTTGTCGCGCAGCGTATTGCCTTTCTTAAAGCCGATCGCGTAGACTTCGGGCTCCAAATCAAACTCGATCACCGCGATGGCCAAACCGGAATAATCGCCCATGCCGATCAGCTGCTCCGCCAGGAGATAGTCGACGATGGCACAGTCACTCGCGCCGGCCATGACCTCGCGGAAGGTATTGACCTGAGAAGCGGCTCCGAGGAAAGAGCCACCCTCTCCAAGGACCCCATTCGCTGCGGTGTGGCCCGCAGAGCCGTCTTCAGCCGTTATCTTCTTGTCCGCCAGGTCCGCGATGGTCTGGAACTCGCCTAACCTGTCCGCCTTGACGACGACGCACTGCCGGTTGAGCATATAGCTGTAGCTGAAGTCATACCAGTCGCTCCGGCTCTTCTCCACATCGTTGATCGTCTCCGTCGTGTTCGCGGTCAGACCGTTCCAAATGCAGGTGATCGCGCCGGACTCCAGCTCGAAATACTTCTGGCTCCACTGGATCTCGACAAATTCCACTTCCATGCCGAGCTTTTGACCCACGGCTCTGGCGAACTCGGTGTCAAAACCGACCCAATCGCCGCCTTCCAAGTAGTTCATCGGCTCGAAAACGGTCACGCCGCAGACGAGCTTGTCGTTGCTCTTTTTGCAGGCTGTGAACGCGAGCGTCAAACTCAGGACCAAAACCACGGTTAGCAGGGTGCAAATCAATTTTTTCATAATAAGCCTCGTTTCTTTTGTTATTTACCGGACGGTGTTGCTATTATATAACACTTTACCGTGATAAATCAATAGTTTATTTTGTGCTGGCGTTTTCCTTTGTTCGCTGATATAATAATCACACAAAAATCAAATCATGATTTGCGACAGGAGGAATCCGCTATGTTATATGACAACAAAACCGCCGAGCGTTTGGCCGGCCTGTATTCGGTCGTTGTGCGATTGGACAGCCTGGACGACTGCGCCCGTTTCTTCGAGGACCTCTGCACGATCAACGAACTGCAATCCATGGCGCAGCGCTGGGAAGTGGCCAAGTTCCTAAAGCAGGGTCTGCCCTATACGGAGATTGGGGCGCTGACCGGCGCCTCCTCGGCGACCATCTCGCGCGTGAACCGCGCACTCAACCACGGCGCGGACGGTTATCTGCGTATGCTGGAGATTACAGAGTAGTGAAAGTTTTTAGGCAAATAGGCCTGTTATGCCTGTGTTTCCTGCTGCTGGCGGGCTGCGCCCCAAACCCGCCGCTGGAAAACGTGGCCGAAACGCCAATGCCGCAGGCGGACACACCCGCGCCCACGGACACGCCCGCACCTACGGACACGCCTGCGCCCGCGCCCAAAACAGAGGGCTTTGTCTTTCAATCCGCCTCGCTTTCGGATTGGGGCAGCATGGCGCTCGAGGCGGACGGTTGCCTGTGGGGCTGGGGCAATAACGATTACGGCATGATCGGGGACGGCACTGCGGAAAACGCACTCGCTCCCGTTCCGGTGCTCGACGGTGTTGTGGCTGTGTCCCGCAGCAACTCTCACACCATGGCGATCCGATCGGACGGTAGCCTGTGGGGCTGGGGCTGCAATGCCGAATACGCCGTATCGGGCGACTTTCCACCCATCATGAATAACCCAACGCCCCGCAAGGTTTTAGACGACGTCGCCCAAGTATCGGCGGGCGGGCAATTTACGCTGGCTCTGAAAACGGACGGCAGTTTGTGGGGCTGGGGCTCTAATTGGCTCGGTCTGTTCGGTGACACAGAGGCGCAGCAAGACCCCGTAAAGCTTTTGGACGATGTGGCCTGCCTGCCGGAAGTGGGCGGTTACGCGCTGGCGATCAAGACGGACGGCAGACTGTTGGTGTGGGAGGGGAACGACTGGCGCACGCTGCTGGGCGGTGTTGTGCAGGCATCCTCCGGTTACTTTCATATCATGGCGGTGCGGGCGGACGGCAGCCTCTGGGCCTGGGGCGACAATATCTGCGGCCAGCTGGGCAACGGCAAAATGAAGACCCAAAAGAACAAGCCCGTCAAGGTGATGAAGGACGTTGCGCAAGTGGCGGCGGGCAATTATTTCACCATGATATTGAAAACGGACGGCAGCCTTTGGTCCTGCGGCGGGAACGATCTGGGACAGCTGGGAGATGGAAAAACGGCCTTCCGCCGTACAAAGGTCAATAAAGTGATGGATGACGTCATATCCGTCGCGGCAAGCGGCCAGCACACCGTAGCCGTCAAAGCGGACGGCAGCCTTTGGGCCTGGGGCGCGAACTGGCAGGGCCAGCTGGGCAACGGCGAAACAGAGGACTGTCCGTTTCCCATAAAAATCTTTTGAGTTTTTTGATGGAAATTAGTCTATCTGCTGCGAATAATCCCTGGAGCCGTGCAAAATACGGTGAATGCGAACCCTCTTGGTCTCTTCCTCTACGGTATAGAAAACAAGATAACGCATGACAGGCGCCAGCCGAAAACCTTTGGCGGCAAGGCCCGCGTCCTCACAGGCGGCGTACAGGAACGGGTGTTCCCGCAAACGCGCATAGCACGTTTCCAACGTGTCGCTGAAGTTTTGGACGGCCGACGGGGAAAACAAGCTCTCGGCCAGATAGTCCAGAATGTCGTAAAAATCTCGAATGGATTTGGTGGTTTGGTCAATCTGAAAGCCCATATTTTGCCCTCGCTTCCGCTAAAACTTCAAAAGCGTCACGGAAGTTTCCCTCCTCAAACTCCTTTTCCGATTCCGCCAGCATTTTGCGCACTGCCGCCCATTGCGCCTCGGACCAGTGTGCGGTTGGGCTTTCGGACTGGCTCGGACGCACGTCAAACGGAAGGCCCTGCTCTTCGATGGACTTGCGCAAAAAGATATTGATGGCGGTGGTCATGTCCAGCCCGTAGCGCGCGAAAGTGTCCTGCGCCCGTGCCTTGACACCGGCGTCCATGCGGATATTCATATTGGTTGTTGCCATAGTTGTCACCTCCTTTTGCAAACACTATACCATATTATATGCGCAACGTCAAGGCAATATGCGCGCAACAGGAAGGCGTTGCGCGCATAAAAAGCACATCACATTTTGTGAAAAATTAAGAACCTGTCAAACAATCCGCTAAAAGCCCAAATCCCCTTTGCGCCGCGCGCGGGCGACGGCAAGCAGAAAATCGTCGCTGTTTTTCTCCGCCAGGGGGTGGGGATGGTTACCCCATGTCCCGCCGGAGGCGTCGCTGTCGTCGCCGTAGATGATCTTGTTGTTTTGGCTGGTACCGTTTAAGATACGCCGCGCGGACCGGTGCGGGGACTGCGCGTTGGCAGGCGGCGGGGTACCGCTCTGCTCGAAGATCGCGGTGGCCACCGTGCCGGGCGTCGCGGAGGACAGCTTGATGTTGTCGTCCCAATATTCCGTGCGCAGCGCCATCGTCAGGCCGTGGAGCGCGGCTTTGCTGGCGGCATAGCGCGTCTGCTCGGCCATCGGCATAAAGGCGACGGCCGAGATGGTGTTGACAATCTGCCCGCCGCCCTGCGCTTTCATGATCGGCAGCGCGGCCCGCATTCCGTAGAGCGCGCTGTAAAAGTTCAGATCAAAGGCGGTTTTCCAGTCCGCGTTTGTCATATTCTCAAACCAGCCCACAAAACCCGCGCCCGCGTTGTTGAACAGCAGATCGATCCGCCCTCCGAAGAAGGCCGCCGCCTCTGCGATCAATGCCTGCACGTTTTCCTCTTGCATCACATTGCAGCGTATGCCCTTGACCCGTGCCCCCAGCCTTGCCTCATGCTCGGCCAAAGCGGCCTCATTGATATCCGCCATCACCACTTTGGCCGCGCCGCTCTCCAACAATTCCTCGACCAGCGCGAGCCCGATGCCCGACGCCGCGCCGGTCACGATCGCGGTCTTGCCCGCAAAATACGCGGGGTCGTATTCGGCTTTGTTTCCCTTGGGCGGCGCGTGTTGGTTCAGCGCAAGTATCATCAAGTCAAGCTCGGCCTCCGAGGCCGCGGCGAGAAGTTCGTTGAACCGTTCCATCATATCCATTGTTGCCTCCTTACTCCAGCACGCGCGCCATCGAGTCCATCAAAAACACCTTATCCTTCGTCAACATCACGGCCGCGGGGCCGAACGTGGGCAGACCCGCCAGCGCCTGAATGATATGCGCCTGGGTCGGGTGCTGTTCCCAGGTCAGTGCAAACCATTCGACGACGCCGCTGCCCCGCCAGGTCTTTTGCGTTTCCAGACGCTGGGGGAAGAGCACCAGCTGGCTCAAATCCGCGCCCGGCCCGCCGATCTTCGGGATATAGCGCCAGTGGATCGCGTTGACAGGGGTGATGGTTTCTTGCTCATCTGCGGGCCCCTCCACGGTCATGGAGAGCCGCAGGAAGGTATTGCAGTCAAAGCTGACGGCAGTGAACCGCTTGTCGCCGAAGATATGCAGATCCTCGATGTCGGCAAAAAGTTTGGAAACGCCCGTTTTCTCCCGTCCGGTGAGGATCGGCGTGGTCTTGTTCTCCCACACCACAAAGCTGTAGATCCCCTCGAGATCTTCGGCCGCGCTCCGAAAACGCACCGGCGCGAACACGTCGATCAGATTATACGCGCCGCCGGCCATCCAGTCGATCTCACGGCTCTGCGTGAAATTGATCGTGAACTCGGGGCGCAGCAGTTCCAGTCCCTCCGGAATATAGGCGGAGAGGGCGGCCTCGTCGGTAGCAAAGGTAAAGCCCATGTTGACGACATCATGGTAGCAGGTCTCTGCCGGCGCATAGTCATAACCGCCGAAATGCACCGGCATTTGGTAACACTTGCCCGGTTCGGTTCTAAACATTTTCTTTCCCCCCTTTTTTTAATATATGTTCGATATAGTCCGGCTGCAGGCAGCGCCGTGTCAGCACATAAGAAATGGGTTTGCCGACCAACGTCGCATAGATGGTGATGAAGACGCTGAACTGATAGAAGTTCATAACAGTCATGCCAAAGAGCCGCATAACGGTCGGCAGGGCCACAGCCGAGAACAGCATGGTGCAAACGCAGATGAGAGCTGAGAGCCAAACCTTTCTTTTTGGCAACCAAGAGAACCACTTGCTTGTAGCCCCGCCCGCCGCCGCGCCGTATTGCAGGATAATCCCCTTCATGGCCCGGGTGACCCCATTTGTTGTCAACACGCCGACAATGAGCCCAAACACCAGACCGGTAATCGATATCCCCTCCACCGTAGTGGGGAAGATGAGCACCTCACCGTACTCCACGAGAACAACCCCGCCCAGCAGGGAGCCGATGATGATATTCATCGCAATGTTCATGGTCACGCCGCCCCACATCTCCTTGAACACAGAGATCTTGGGCAGAGGATTTTTTACCTGCGTCTCCGTCGTGCCTTCGCCCGCCCAGTCCGGCTGCACATAGCGGAAGATACAGAACGCGACGATCTGGACGCTGAGCACCGTGGCGTACAGCAGTTTATAGGTCAGCCAGGGCACAAAGGCCATTTCCTCCATACCGAAGAACCACAGGATCAATCCGTTGATTCCAACGGTCAGCGCGCCGAATACGAGGGCGAAAACCGCGCCCAGCGCAAAAGGGTTCCTGGGCAGTTTTTGCATAAGACGGCTGACCGGCACCTGCGCCGGCAGCTGCCCGCCCGCGCGCAGCTTTTTCAAACGCGGGTATACGATCAGCAGATTGATGATCGTGGTCGTCACCGCGCAGATGGCCGAATCCACCAGGGCCGTCCCGAAGGTCGCGCCCGACCGGAAGAACAGAAAGACCACGCCCAGGTTGATGGCCAGCGTGAGCCCTATGGCCTTGGCGTTGTCGATATAGGGCAGCCTTACTTTCTGCGCTTTCATAGCCCTTCTTCCCCCATGATATATTTCTCCAAAAGGGGCCTGTGCGTTTCGGGGACCTCCCCCGTCAGCGCGCCGGCGTAAACCCGCAGCCACCGCGCGACGCGTTCTTTGGGTATGCCCGACTGCTCGCAATAGATGTCCAAATACAGATCGGCAGTCCCCTTATGGGCAAAACTATAGGACACATAGGAGCAGGCCGCGTCCGCCGCAGGGTCGCCGGCGCTGATCTGCAGCAGGTCGATAATCATGTGTTTCTCGCCGTCGAAAAAGACATTTCCGCCATGGAAGTCGCAATGGCACATCGTCTGCCCGTCCGGCAAGTCCCGAATCTCCGCTAGGAGCTGTTCCCTTAAATCGGGCGCGAGAACCTTATTGTCCTCCAGTGATTTTTGCAGGCGTTGCCTAAAGTCCAGCGCCCAAGGCGCGCTGTGCTTTTGCAGGTCCAGCTGGAGGCCGACCAGGGTTTTCATTGTCTCCAGCCGTCTTTCGGGATCGTTAAGCCCCTCGTTCATCAGGCTGCCCCGCACCCGATCCATGCGCAGGCCGTACTGCCCGTCCGCCAGCAGCACCTCGTAAACCTTCGGCCCCGGGAAGTCCATCTCCTCCAAACGGGCCATGATCAGGGCCTCCTCAAACACATGGGTTTTGTCGTACCCTTCCCGATACAGTTTCACCGCGTAATCCCCCCTGGCATAGACGGTGGCCTGCAGCCCCTTGCCCACAACGGGGCCGAACAGTTCCTCAAAATTGCCGCTCATATTTTTCCCCTCCTTTTTATGATGTTGGTATCTTTTCAATCAGAGATTCGCGTGGTATACTCTTTATATATTTTATCACAGGGGGCGGCGGTATGTATACATCTTTTTTGGAACTTTTTGGGCGTGTGGCCGCCGACAACCCAAACAAGATTGCCCTTTGCTATGGGCAAGAGCGGTTGCGCTACGCGGCGCTGGACGAAAAGAGTAACCGGCTTGCGCGCGCGCTTTGCGGGGCGGGCGTCGGGCGGGGGGATATTGTCCCCATTTTTCTGCCGCGCGGGGTCGACGCAATCGCCGCCATGCTGGGTGTGCTGAAAGCGGGCGCGGCCTTCTGCAATATCAATACGGACTACCCCCAAGAGAGAATTGATTTTATCCGCCGCGACACCGGCGCGAAACTTGTGCTGGACGCGGCCTTTTTGGAGCAACTGCCCACCATGCCGCAAGCTGAGCCGACGGGCAATCCCGCCCTCGCGGACCCCGCCGTTGTGGTCTACACCTCCGGCTCCACCGGCAATCCCAAGGGCGTACTCCTGCCGCAAAGCGCCCTGGCGCTGGCTTTGGGCACGGACGAATACGGGCAAAGCCCCGACGACAACTTTCTGTTGATCGCCTCCCTGTCCTTTATCGGCGGCGTGATTTACGCGCTTTCGCCGCTGGCGGCGGGCCAGACGCTGCACCTTGCGCCCGAGGACGTCTGCAAGGACGCGCGCGCGATCCTGGACTATATCCGCGACCACGCGATCACCGTGGCCTTCTTCCCGCCGCAGCTCGCCCGCGTGATTCTTGCGCAGGGCGACGGCCTGCTGCGCGTGCTGCTGACGGGCAGCGAAAAGGTCAGCGGTCTGTACAGCGAAAAGACGCGCATTGTCAACCTCTACGGCGCCAGCGAAACCTGCGGGCCGGCCACATTCTTTGAACTGGACAAACCCTACGAACAGGGCGCGCCCATCGGTCGGGCTTACCAAGGCAGCAGTATTATTCTATTAGACGAAAACGACAAACCTGTGCCGACCGGAGAGGAGGGGGAGATCTGTATTTGCGGGCAGACTGCCACTGGCTATCTGAACCTGCCCGAATTGACGGCCGAACGATTCATTCCCAATCCCTCAGGCGATGGGGTATTATACAAAACCGGCGATCTGGGCCGGCTGCGCGAGGACGGCGTGCTGGAATATGTGCAGCGCAAGGATTGGATGGTCAAGGTACGCGGCTTTCGCGTGGAGCCGGGCGAGATCGAGGCCGCGATCGCAAAATATGCGAGGGTCAGCCAGGCAGTGGTGACAAGCTTTGAAAACGCCGCAGGCGAGACCGCGCTCTATGGTGTCTATACGGCAGGCTTGCCGGTGGATCCCCGACAGGTCGAGCAGGCGATCCGCGCCTTTTTGCCGGATTATATGATACCGGCCTTTCTCGAACAGGTCGAAAGCCTGCCGACAAACGCCAACGGAAAGATAGATCGCAAAGCGATCCGCCCGCCCGAGGCCGCGCGCTTTATGGCCGAATACGAACCGCCGCAAACCGAGACGGAGCGCGCCTTATGCGAGGCCTTCGGCAAGGTGTTGGGTCTGGAGCGCGTGGGCGCGCTGGATTCTTTCTCCCTGCTCGGCGGGGATTCGATGGCGGCGATAAGGCTGCAATCCGAACTGCCGGAGCTGGGCCTTTCCGCAGTCGACATTTTGCAAAACAATACCCCGCGCGCATTGGCCGCCGCTGCCCGCACCGGCGAGATCCTCGAAAAAGCGTCCCCGCGCGAAAGCTGGCCGCTCACCTTCGCGGAGCGTCAGATGGCGGCCGAGCAGGGCATGGACCCGACCTCCTGCGCCTACAATGTCAATCTGGCGCTGGCGATCGCCGGCCCCTTGGACGTCCCCCGTTTGGAGTGCGCGCTGGCCGCGCTGGTGCGTCGCCACGCGGCGTTTCGCTCCTATTACCCCATGGTGGACGGCGAGTTTGTGCACAAGGTGGCAGACGAGGGTCCGGCCGCCCTGCAAAGGGAAAGCTGCGCGCCCGATGAGGTGGAAAAGAAAATCCAGGAGGCAAATCTACCTTATGATCTGAGCCAAGCGCCCCTGTTCCGTTTCACGCTGTATCAGACCGGCGCGGAGAATTTCGCGCTCAACCTCGCCATGCACCATATCATAATCGACGGCATGAGCGGCTCTGTTGTGCTCGATGAACTCTGGCGGTTATACAACGGCGAAGAACTGCCGCCTATCGAACTGGACTACACCGATTACGCGCTTTGGCAATTCCAAAACACAGACACGGAAAAGGGAAAAGCCTTCTTCGCGCAAATGTTCTCGGACGGCGTGCCGGAGAATGAAATGCCCACCCTGCCCAAACGCCCGAACAATCTGCCCTTTGCGGACGTGGATTGCGAGGGTCTGATAGACGCCGGTCCGGTGGACGCAACGGCGCGGCGCTTGGGTATTACGCCCTACGCGCTGCTGCTGGCGACAGCGGGGTTGACCCTGGCCAAGTATTGCGGTAGCGAGGACGTGGTTTTGGGCACGGCGATGAACGGCCGCGCGCTCGCGCAAACGGCCCCGATGGTCGGTATGTTTGTCAACACCCTGCCCGTGCGGATCAAGGCGCCTGGCGGCCAAAAGGCGGACGAATACGCGCGCGCGGTCGCGGACGCGCTGACGCGGGTGCAGGCACACCAGACCTATCCCTTCGAACAAATCGTACCCCAGCTCGCGCCGGACAGAAACAGCGCGCGCGGGCCGGTGTTCGATATGGCCGTCAACTATCTCACGGACCCGCCCTTGCCCGCCGTGCCCGCGCTCGCCCTCTCCCTGCTGCCGATCAAGCGCCAGGCGCTGGCTATGGATATTATGCTGGAACTGCTGCGCGAAGGCGACAAGCTGCGTGTCGTGTTCTCGTACTCGCGCGAGTTGTATTACGACGAGGTTATCGCGGGTATGCTGGAACAGTTTACGGAGATCCTCTCCCGCTATACGGGCGGCGATCTGACCGCGCCGCTTTGCGATATATGCGAACTGCCCCAGGCGCAGCGGCGGCAGATCCTCGAGGATTTCGCGGGCGAGCGTAACGACGAGAACCTAACCAAAACCGTTGTGGACCTGATCCGCGCCCAGGCCAAACGCGTGCCGGAAAGCCAAGCCGTGGTGTTTGCCGGCAAGAGCTATACTTATGCGCAAATGGACGATATCACGGACAGGATCGCGTCATATCTGCGCGCGGGTAAACACCAAGCGGTGGGCGTATTGGTGCGCCGCAGTGAAATGATGCCAATCGGCGCGATCGGCGTGATGAAAACGGGCGCGGCCTATCTGCCGCTCGACCCCAGCTACCCCGCCGAGCGCCTGGCATTCATGCTGCAGGACGCGGGCGCCTCCGTGGTAATCGCCGACGAGGAACTGACCGATCACATTCCGGGCTACAAAGGGTCGTTTTTACTCACGAAAGATATTGCGTCTCTGCCGCAGGGCGAGGTTCCGGCGGGCCCAAAACCGTCAGACACCATGGTCCTGCTCTACACCTCCGGCACAACGGGCAAGCCGAAGGGCGTTATGCTGACGCACGAAAACCTGGTCAGTATGTGCACCTGGTACATCAAACACTATGAGATCACCCAAAATGACAGGGCCTCCGCCTACGCCAGCTTCGGGTTCGACGCGCATATGCTGGATACCTATCCCGTGCTGATCTCGGGCGGCTGTCTGCACATTGTGCCCGGAGAGCTGCGCCTGGACCTGCCCGGCCTGAACGCGTATTTCGATGAGAACGGCGTGCGCATATCCTGCATGACCACGCAGCTGGGGCGGCAGTTCGCGGAGAGTATGCCCAATCACAGCCTGCGCGCGCTCTCTGTCGGCGGTGAGGCGCTGGTGCCCTTTGAACCGCCGAAGACCTTCGATTTCTATAATTTATACGGGCCCACCGAATGCACCGTGTTCGTCACGTATTTTCGCGTGGACAAGCGGGACTATGACCGCATTCCCATCGGGCGCGCCGTGGGCAATACTGCGCTCTATGTGGTGGACAAGTCGGGCCGTCTCGCGCCCGTGGGCGTGGCGGGCGAGCTCTGCGCGGCGGGGCGGCAGGTGGCAAAGGGCTACCTCAACCGGCCGGATATCACGGAGGAAAAGTTTGTCCCCAATCCCTTCAGCGACGATCCGGACTATGCCAAAATGTACCGCACGGGCGACGTCGCGCGGTTCTTGCCGGACGGCAATATCGACTTTGTGGGGCGGCGCGATTTTCAGGTGAAGATTCGGGGTTTCCGCGTGGAACTGACCGAGATCGAGGAGCGTGTCCGCGCCTTTCCGACCGTGACGGACGCGGCGGTGGTCGCGTTAGA